>CANJOX010000005.1 GCA_947475795.1 Gemmatimonadota bacterium | reverse complement strand
TGTGAGCACTGCCGGTAACCCGAAGGTTAGGCGGCGAGCGCGAGGTTGTTGTTCGCGATTGGAATTTTCCCGAGTGTTTTACCAGGTGCTCGAGGACCTGGGCACGCAACCAGAGCTTCACCAACCCCGTCGAAGCCAGTCACCCCCGGCTAACGGTCCTACGTCCTACAGGTCGTACACTACCCGGGACCCACAGGTTCCCGCAACTGGCTCCACGGTCAACGCGAGGGGATCAGGCCGCTTCGCAGGTCAGATCCGACACGTCCGGATCACTCGCCGCCAGACCGCGTGCCCGATACTCCTCGTAATGCTGCAGATAGGTCGAGAAAATCCCCTCGACTTCGGCAAAGTCCCGGACCTGATGCAGCAGCTTGCGCAGTTCGGCCGAGTTGGGCAGCCCCTTCACGTACCACCCCAGATGCTTCCGGAACTCGAGGGCGGCGCCGATGGCGTCCACCTCGTATTCCTGCACCATGCGCGCGTGATCGAGCGCGATCGCGAAGCGCTCATGCACACCGGGCGTCTCCGGCATGGGCTGTCCGTCGAACAGCGCACGCGCCTGTCTGAACACCCACGGTTGCCCGTAGGAGCCGCGCCCGAGCATGATCCCGTCCGCCCGCGTGTGATCGAGCATCCGCTTCGCGTCGGCTGCCGTCTTGATATCCCCGTTGCCCAACACCGGGATCTCGAGGGCCTCGGCGACCTTGGCGATTTCGTCCCAGTTGGCGAGGCCGGTGTACATCTGCGTGCGCGTGCGGGCATGCAGCGCCAGCACGCGCGCGCCGGCGTCCTGACAGCGCAGGGCGATCCCGACCGGGTCCCGCATCTCCTCACTCCACCCGCTCCGGATCTTGCAGGTGACGGGCAAATGGGTGGCCTGGGAGACGGCGCGGATGATGGACTGCACCAGATCGAGGTCACGCAGACACCCCGACCCACCGTTCCGGCGCACCACCTTCTTGACCGGACAGCCGAAGTTGATGTCCACGAAGTCGGGGAGGAACAGGTCGGTGACCATCGCGGCGGCATCGGCCATGGCCGCCGGGTCAGCCCCAAAGATCTGGACGCCGATCGGGTGCTCGTCCGCCGAGAAGCGCAGTTTGCTGATGGTCGCGTCGTTTTCCCGACGGATGCCCTCGGCGGAGAGAAACTCCGTGACCACCACATCGGCACCGTGCGCGTGGCACAGGCGCCGGAACGGAGATTCTGACACGCCGGCCATCGGCGCGAGGTACAGCGGCACCGCATGCGGCACACGGAACGGAAACGTCTTGCGGGACATATACTTGAAGTTAGCCGCGCCGTCTCGGACGAGCAACGCGGCAGTTTGACAGCAGCGCCCCCACGGTTAGGATAGAAGGCTATGGAACTGCGCGAGTTCTTCTCCGAAGACGCCGTCCAGCTTGAGCTTCAGGGCTCGAGCAAGGACGAAATTCTCAAGGAACTCATCGGGCTGCTCAAGCTCGATGAGAAATCCGAGGGCATGCTGTTCAAGATGCTCAAGCGGCGCGAAAATCTCGGCTCCACGGGCATCGGCCGTGGGATCGCCATTCCGCATTGCCGCAGCCTTGTCGTGAACCGCCTTCGCGTGGCCTTCGGGCGCAAGAAGGAGGGCGTCGACTTCAAGGCCATCGACGACAAGCCCGTCAACTTCTTCTTCCTCATCGTCGCCCCGCCACTCGAGGTCTCGAATCAGTACCTGCCGGTGCTGGGCAAGATCGCGCAGTTCAGCAAGGAAGGGGACGTGCCCGGGCGCCTGATGGAGATTGACGCCCCCGCGTCGTTCATGGCCTTGCTCGAAGAAAAGCGCGTCTGACCGTCGTGAGGGCGAGCCGCCCTCAGTGGTCAACCACCACGCGTCCGATGTTCAGGCGCAACCGCGCAATCACCCGCAGCGTCTGCAAAATCGCCGCGGCCGCGAGCCCCGCCACGAGCCCCATCCAGAGCCCTCGCTCTCGAAGCGGCGTGTGGAAGCCCAGATAGTAGCCTAGCGGGATACCGACGCCCCAGAACGCGACCAGATGCAGCGCGGCCGGTATTCGGGTATCGCCAAGGCCGCGGAGGACCCCACTGGTCACCGCTTGCAGCCCGTCGAACACCTGAAACCACCCCGCCAACGGAATTAACGCGACGGCCACGGCGACCGTGGCCGGTTCGGTGGTGTACGCGGTGGCCAGCCACGTCGGCGCCAGCATGAACACCGCGGCGCTGACGCACATGAATCCCACGCCGCACACGATCGCGGCCAGCGCATCCCGTCTCGCGGCCGGCATGTCGCCCCGACCGATCGCGCGCCCGACCACAGCCGCGGCGGCCCCGGAGATGCCCAGCGGCACCATGAAGGTGAGCGCGGCCATGTTCAGTGCAATTTCGTGGCCCGCCAGCGCGGTGGTACCGAGCCATCCCATGAACAGTGCCGTCAGGCCGAAGGCGAAGCTCTCGAAAAACCACTGCACACCGATAGGCACCCCGATCCGCAGCATGCGGGACACGGGTGCCCAATGGAGCGTCTCGCGACGCCAGGGCCGCACGGCGGGGCGAAGTAACGGCCACGCGAGCGCGAGCAGCAGCAGCGCCATGACCCATGTGGAAATCGCCGTGGCATACCCTGCCCCTTCGACGCCCAACGCCGGCGCGCCGGCGTGCCCGAAGATCAGCACCCAATTGGCCGCAACGTTCACGATATTCGCAACGGCGACGGCCCCGAGAATGTGCCGGACGGGCCCCATCGCCTGCAGCGTCTGCCGGAACACCGTGAAGGCAAAGAACGGTACGACGGCGAGCGCGCGGCGTCGCGTATACACAGCCGTCTCCCGTACCACATCCGCCGGCTGATCGAGCGCCAGCAGGATAGTCTCACCGGGCAGCAGCGCCAGCGTCACCACCACGGACATGATGGCGGCCAGCACGAACCCGCGCTGTACGCCGCGTGCCACGCCCTCGCGATCCCCGGCACCGACCGCTTGCGCTACGACGGGGTCGATCGCGCACAGCAGGCCGATGCCGAACACGCTGACGTTGAAGACGAAGAAGTTCCCCAGCGCCACGGCTGCGATGGCGGCGCCACCGAGTTTGCCGACCATGAGCGTATCGACGACGCCCATCGCCTGCACACCGAGGTTGATGAACACGATCGGCGCGGCGAACTGCGCCATCTCACGCAGATCGCTCGCTCGCCCCCGCGTGGCCGGCGCCGGCGCGGGACCCTCAGCAGTCACAAACGCGCGTCGCCGCCATGCACGGTGCGGACCCTACTCCCATTCAATCGTGGCCGGCGGCTTCGAACTGATATCGTACACCACGCGGTTCACGCCATCGACCTCGTTGATGATCCGGTTGGAAATGCGGCCCAGCACGTCGTGCGGGAACGCAAACCAGTCGGCGGTCATGCCATCGGTGCTCGTGACCGCACGCAATGCGATGACATGCTCGTACGTGCGGCCGTCGCCCATCACGCCGACCGAGCGGATTGGCAGGAAGACGGCGAACGCCTGCCAAATCTCCTGATAGAGGCCCGCCGCGCGGATCTCCTCGAGATAGATCGCATCGGCGCGGCGGAGGATATCGACGGCGTACCGCGAGACCTCGCCCAGCACGCGAATGGCGAGCCCGGGCCCGGGAAACGGGTGCCGGCCGACCATCTCCTCGGGGAGTCCGAGTTCGCGCCCGACGTTCCGCACCTCGTCCTTGAACAGCTCGCGCAGGGGCTCGATGAGCCGGAACTTCATGTCCGGCTTCAGTCCACCCACGTTGTGGTGCGTCTTGATGGTTGCCGACGGACCACCGGTGGCACTCACGGACTCGATCACGTCTGGATAGAGCGTGCCCTGCACCAGGAACTCCGCGCCCTTCCCGGCCTCGGCCGAGGCGTCCTCGAACACGTCGATAAACGTGTGGCCGATGATTTTGCGCTTCTTTTCCGGATCGCCCTCACCCGCCAGCCCGTCGAGGAACCGATCCTCAGCGCGCACCGTGATGAGCTTGATGCCGAGATGCGCCCGCATGGTACGCTCGACCTGCTCGCGCTCGTGCAGGCGCAACAGCCCCGTGTCCACGAAGATACAGGTGAGCTGATCGCCGATCGCCTTGTGCACCAGCGCCGCCGCCACACTCGAATCAACACCGCCCGACAATCCACAGATAACCTGCCGATCGCCGACCAGTGCTCGGATCCTGGCGACTTCCTGATCGATGAAGTGCCCCGGCGTCCAGTCCGGCGTGCACCCGCAGATCCCGAAGAGGAAGTTCTGAATGATCTCGGCACCGCGCACAGTGTGCGCGACTTCCGAATGGAACTGCACCGCGTGAATGGGACGGGTGGCATGACGGAAACCGGCCAGCGTGTGACCGCTGTGCGCGGTCGCGACGTAGCCGGGTGGCACCTGCTCGACATGATCGCCATGACTCATCCAGACGGTCGTCCGTTCACCCGCATCGAACCCGGCAAAGAGTCCGGACGGCTCATCGATTGTGACCTCAGCGCGGCCATACTCGCGCCGTCCGGCGCCAACCACGGCCCCGCCTTCGAGGTGCGCGATGAGCTGCATGCCGTAGCAGACGCCGAGCACCGGCGCGACGTCGAGCAGAGCGCGGGAAATGGTCGGTGCTCCCTCGTCGGTTACCGAACTCGGACCACCGGAGAGGATGATGCCATCCGGCTTCCACGCCCGGATCCAATCCAGCGACTTTGTTGCCGGATGAATCTCGGAGAACACACGTGCTTCACGCACGCGGCGGGCGATGAGCTGCGTGAACTGCGAGCCGCAATCGAGAATGAGAATACGACTGTTCATCAGACTTTCCACTCCGCACCGGACAGCTTGAGGAACTCGACCGCCTTGGTGTCGAGATCGAGAATCGCACCCGTCGGTGCGCCGTGGAGCCAGCCGCATCCCTCACCAGGATTGACGAGCAGTGAATCACCACGCGACTTCATCTCGGGAATGTGCGTGAATCCATGCACGACAACTTCATGTCCGTCGATCGACCGCTGATGCACCTCGGCCAGATCATGAATCAGCAGGACGGACTTGCCGCCGAGATCGAAGCTATGCGGCGATTCGTACAGTTCGGCCGCGCCGAACCCGGACTTCGCCGCCGCCAGCAGCGCGTCGCGGTCACCATCATTACGCCCGAACACGCCGAGCAGAGGAATGGACAGATCGTGAAACGGCTGCAGCGAGAACGGCGAGCAGTAGTCGCCGGCGTGCATGACCAGCGAGACGCCCCCCGCGATCATCTGTTCGAGCAGCGCCCGCACCGCCGGAACGCGATCGTGCGTGTCCGAGAGTAATCCGATCCGCATCAGGCAGTTCTCCACTGGAGGTGCGCGCGCTCGAGGCGCACGAGGTCTTCAAGGCGTTCGCGTTCGGTGATGACCGCGAAGCGGTCACCGTCCACCAGCACTTCGGCCGGACGCGGGCGGGAGTTGTAGTTCGACGACATCGTGTAGCCGTACGCGCCGGCCGTCTGAATGGCCAGCAGCGCACCGGCGCCGACATCAGGCAGTTCGCGGTCCTTCGCGAAGAAGTCGCCGGATTCACAGATCGGCCCGACCAAGTCGGCCACGATGGTACCGACAGCAGACTCGACCGCCTCGACCCGGTGGTACGCCTGATACAGCGCGGGCCGCACAAGATCGTTCATGCCGGCATCGGTGACGATGAAATCCTTGCCGGCGGCGTGCTTCCGATAGAGCACCTCGGTGACCAGCGCGCCGGCCTCGGCCACCAGAAACCGTCCCGGCTCGAGCAGCAGCGTCAGTCCCGTCTCACGGGCAGCGGCCAGCACGACCCCGGCATAGTCCGCAATGTCGGCCTCGGGCTCGTCGGCGTGGTATGGCACCGCCAGTCCACCGCCGACATCCATGTACGCGATCGCGTGTCCCTCGGCGCGCGCCGCCGCAATCGCGGCCAGCAAGCGTGGCAGCGCATCACGCATCGGGTCGGCGTTGCCGATCTGCGAGCCCAGATGCATCCCGAGGCCACGCAGTTCCACGTGCGGCAGGTCGCGGACGAGGCTGACCAAGCGCGCGACATCGTCGCGGGGAATCCCGAATTTCTGTCCCTTCTCGCCCGTCTTGATGTAGGCGTGCGGCGTGTCGACGGTGACTTCCGGGTTCACCCGGATCGCGATCGGGGCCACCGTGCCAAGGCGCGCCGCGACGGCGTCGATGGTCACGAGCTCCGCTTCGGACTCGACGTTGATGAGCAACACCTGCGCTTCGAGCGCCTGCTCGATTTCCCGCACCGTTTTGCCGACGCCGCTGAACACGACGTCACGGCCGGCAAAGCCCGCCTCGCGCGCCCGGAACAGTTCCCCACCCGATACGATGTCGACACCGGCGCCCAATTCCTGCAAGAGACGCAGAATGGCCAGGTTCGAATTCGCCTTCATGGCGAAGTGAATACGGTGTGGCACGCTGGCAAAGGCCGCCTCGAGCCGAGCGAGCCGGTCACGGATGGTGCCGGCGCAATACACATACGCCGGCGTACCAACCGCGGCCGCAATGGCGGGCAGCGGGACCTGCTCCGCATGGAGCACACCCGCCCGGCGCACAAACGCCGGCTCAGAAGCAGTCGACGGCATGTGGCCGGTCAGTACGAGCGGGCCCACACGACCTCGTACTTCGCCGGCTCGCCCGTCACCATGCACGTCGTCGGCGCTTCCGGTGACCGGAACTCCGCGTCTGGGATCACGCGAATCGTCGCCTTGGTCTCTTCTTTGACGCGCTGCTCCACGGCCGGATCCCCGTTCCAGCCGGCATACACAAAGGCCCCGGGGCCTTCCATGACTTCCTTGAACCGGTCGTAGCTGATCCGCTCGCGGATGGTGTTCGCCTCGACCCGCGCGCGGGCGGCCGCCAGCATGTCCGCCTGAATCGTATCGAGCACAACGGGCAGCTCGGTCCGCAGCGTGTCGAAGCTGATGGGACGCTTCTCGCGGGTGTCACGGCGGGCCAGCATGCCGCTGTTCGACGCCAGATCACGGGGGCCGATTTCCATGCGCAGCGGAATGCCACGCAGCTCCCAGTGGTAGTACTTCGCCCCCGGCTTCACGCCGACGCGGTCGTCAACGTGCACACGGATCCGCTCGTGGTCAGGACGCTTGAAGCTGCCGAGATCGTCAGCGATCCGCTTGGCCATTTCGACCGTGGCCACGCGCTCCTCTTCGGTCTTCCAGATCGGTACGATCACGAGCTGAATCGGCGTCAGCTTCGGTGGCAGGCGCAGCCCGGCGTCGTCACCGTGCGTCATCACGAGTCCGCCGATCATGCGCGTCGACACGCCCCAACTGGTGTTCCACGCGAACGCCTGCTCACCCTGCTCGTTCTGAAAACTGAGATCGAACGCCTTCGCGAAGTTCTGACCGAGATTGTGCGATGTACCCGCCTGCAACGCCTTGTTGTCCTGCATCATCGCTTCGCAGGCGTAGGTCCGAAGCGCGCCAGCGAACTTTTCCGAATCGGTCTTCAGGCCGGTGATCACGGGCATCGCCATGTAGCCTTCCATGAACTCGCGGTACACCCCGAGCATGCGCCGCGTCTCCTCCTCGGCCTCGTCATGCGTGGTGTGCGCCGTGTGCCCTTCCTGCCAGAGGAATTCCATGGTGCGCAGGAACAGCCGCGTGCGCATTTCCCAGCGCACCACGTTGGCCCACTGATTGTACAGCAACGGCAGGTCGCGGTAGCTCTGCACCCACTTGGCGAACATCGAATAGATGATCGTCTCTGACGTGGGACGCACGACGAGCCGCTCCTCGAGCTGCTTGCCGCCACCCATCGTGACGACGGCGCACTCGGGCGCAAAGCCCTCCACGTGCTCCGCTTCCTTCGACAGAAAGCTTTCGGGGATGAACAGCGGGAAGTACGCGTTCACATGGCCCGTGGCCTTGAACATGTCGTCGAGCGCGCGCTGCATGCGCTCCCAGATCCCGTAGCCATGCGGGCGGATCACCATGCACCCGCGCACCGGCGAGTAGTCGGCGAGTTCCGAGCGCAGCACCAGCTCGTTGTACCACTCGCTGAAGTTGTCAGTGCGCGTGGTCAGCTTCTTGTCGTCACTCATGGGCGGTGTCCGTTCGATGCAACGTCGACGATGCCCACGTACTCAGGGCATCAAGGGACTTCACGATCTCGTCCTGCGCGCCGGCCGCGCGTACGCGATACTCCGGCGTTCCATCGGTCGGCTCCACCACGATGGTGGCGAGACTGCCGGCTTTCCGTGCGGCCTCCAGCTGCTTTTCCACCCGTTGCTCGCGCAGGGCGTACTCCACGGAATAACCATCGGCACGCAGCCGTGCCGCCGCGTGCAACATGGCCGCCGGATACGAGACGCTATCGGGCGCCTGGGCGACCCAGAGGGCAACCGCTGGCGCCGGCGCTTTCATCAACCCGCGCGCTTTCAGCAGCTCGCCGAGGACAACGTCCCCCATGCCGAAACCGAGCGCCGGCAGGTCGGTGCCGCCGAGCGACTTGAGCAGATTGTCGTACCGGCCGCCGCCGCAGATAGCCCGGAACTCGCCCACATTGTCGAACAGCTCGAAGACAATGCCGGTGTAGTAGGCCAGCCCGCGCACAATGGTCAGGTCAAAGCGCAGCCACCGGCCGATGCCGAGGGCCTCGCAGTGCGCGACGTACTGCGCGAAGCGCGCCACATGCGGGGCCACCGCCGGCGCCTGCCCGTACCGTTCCTGGAGCGTGGCGAAATCCAGCGTAGCAAACCCGAGAATCGCCTCGACGGTGACCGGCGGTAATCCGGCCGCAGCCAACTTCTCCGCCGAGACCTCCGTCGGCTGGCGCTCGAGCTTGTCGAGCACGGCATACACGGCCGGCCACGTCGGCTCGTCGATGGCCAGGTGCTCGAGCAGGCCGTTCAGTAACCGGCGATCGCTCACCCGTGCACGCACATCACTGGCCGTCAGACCGAAGGCCGCCATGATCTCCACGGCCACCGACAGCAGTTCGGCGTCGGCGAGCACGTCGGCTTCGCCGACGATGTCCACGTTCAGTTGAAAATGCTCGCGAAGACGCCCCTTCTGCGTCCGCTCGTAACGGAACAGTTGCGGCATCGAGAACCACCGCACCGGCTTACGCAGCGTTTGCGCGCGCGCACCGACCATACGCGCAAAGGTGGGCGTCATCTCGGGGCGCATCGCCACCGCCCGCCCGCCCTTGTCGACGAAGTCGAACAGCTGGCCAACGATCTCGTCACCGCTCTTCTGCGTATACAGGTCGAGCGGTTCGAGCGGCGGCCCATCGTACTCCTGAAACGCATAGCGCCGCACGATGCGGCGCCAGGTCTCGAAGATGTGGGCCCGCTCGGCGAACTGTTCGGGATAGAAATCCCGGAAACCCGGGAGGAGCTTTGGAGGCATCCCCACAAGTTACCGAGCGAGCGGATCGACCTGCAACCGTTCCATGGCATCGCCGACCGTATGAAATGACCCGGTGACCAGGACGGTGGCGGCCCGGTCCCGCGCGCATGCCAGGGCCGCCGCAAAGTCATCAACACGCTCAACCGGCAATCCGGCCCGCTGCGCCCACGCCTGCACCTCGTCGAGCGGCCACGCCCGCGCGGCCGGCGCCGTCGGGGCCATCGTGAGCACAATGTGTCCGGCCACGCGCGCCACCGCCGTGAGGATTCCCTGCCAATCCTTGTCGCGCAGCACACAGACCACCGCACTCACGGGCTGGGGCGCGCCGATCGCCAGCAGCGTCGTGGCGACCGTGGCGGCCCCGTCGGCGTTGTGTGCCACGTCGAACAGCCATGGCCCCGCGCGATGAAAACGACCCGCCAGATGCACATGGGGCAGCAAGCTGGCCGCATGGCGCTCGATCTCCGCCCACCGCCCACCCGCGCCGCGCAGCATGGCCAGCGCCACGCTCGTATTGTGGGCCTGAAACTCGCCGACCAGGGGGGTGGTCAGGCGTCGCTCGCTGTCGGCGGTCACCAAGGTGAACGACGTTCCCGCCGCCCCGACCTCGATGTCACGCACCTGCCAGTCGCGCCCCGTCACCAGCACCGGCTCCGATCCCGCCTCGGCCGCGTGCCACGCCAGCCGGTCGCGGATCTCGGGCCGCGTCTCGCCGACCACGGCGACCGCGCCGCGTTTGTAGATCCCCGCCTTCTCACCCGCAATCAACGTCAGCGCGTCACCGAGATACTCCATGTGGTCGAAGCCGATCTGGGTGACACCGGCGGCAAGCGGCTCGACCGTATTGGTCGCGTCCAGTCGCCCACCGAGTCCAACTTCGACAATCGCGACGTCCACCCCCTGCTTGGCGAACCACGCCAGGGCCATCGCGGTCGTGGCCTCGAAAAAGGTGGCGCCCAAACGCGTCAACTCCGGCTCCCACGTGCCGAGCCATGTGGTGATCGCGTCGTGCGGCATCGGCACACCATTCACCACCACACGCTCGGAAAAATCAACGAGATGAGGCGACGTGTACCGCCCGACGCGAAGCGCCGAGCCACGCAGCAGGGCATCGAGCGTCGCGACCGTGCTCCCCTTGCCGTTCGTTCCGGCCACATGGAACACGGGGTAACGACGCTGTGGGTTGCCAAGCAGACCGAGCAGATCAGTGACCCGGTCCAACCCCAAGCGCCACGCGCCGCCGGTCCGGGCGAACAGACGACTCAGCGCGTCGTGATACGCGGCGTCAGCGGTCGAGGGTCCGCCGATCGCGTCCTGCGGCGGCGGCGCCAGCGGGTTCGGCGTCAGCTTTCCTGCGCGTGCCCCGCTGACGCGGGACGCCCCGTCATATGCCGCAGCAGCCGGGACAGCGTATCACGCAGCTCTTTCCGGTGCACCACCTGATCGACCATTCCCTTCTCGAGCAGGAACTCGGCCGTCTGGAACCCTTCGGGCAGATCCTGACCGAGCGTCTGCTTGATCACCCGGGGCCCGGCAAAGCCGATGACGGCGCCAGGCTCGGCGAGAATCGCATCCCCCAGCATGGCAAAACTGGCGCTCACACCACCCGTGGTGGGGTTGGTGAGGACGGAGATGTAGGGGATACGGCGCTCCGCCAGCTGAGACAGGACCGCCGATGTCTTGGCCATCTGCATCAGCGAGAGAATGCCTTCCTGCATGCGCGCACCGCCCGAGGCACACACGATGACCAGCGGGTGCTTCTTCTCGAGGCAGCGCTGACCAAGGCGGGCAATTTTCTCGCCGACGACGGACCCCATTGATCCGCCCATGAACGCGAAATCCATGATCCCGATTCCCACCGGAAGCCCTTCGAGCAGGCCGGCAACGGTGAGAATGGCGTCGGAATCACCGGCGTTGCCGAGTGCACGCTTGAGTCGCGCCGGATAGTCAGGGAACCCAAGCGGGTCGACGGAGCGCAACTCGCTGCCGACTTCAACGGTCGAACCGTCATCGAGCAGCATGCCAGCGTACTCCCACGACCGGATGCGGCGGTGGAAATCGCAGGCGGGGCAGACATTCAGATTCCGCAGGAACTTGTCGCGGATATCCGTGTGCCCGCACGCCTCGCACTTCTCCCACGTGTCGCGGGGAATCTCGAGGCGTTCGCGCCGCGGCTGACGGGGCTTCTTATCCTTCCGGAACCAGGCCATAGGGCTGTAATGTTGGCGTTCGACCGTCCCAAGGCTAGCCCTTGCGCACACGCGTTTGGGCCGTCCGTGACTCAGAGTCCGAGCGCGTCGGGTTGCCCGCGCCCTTCGGCCGAAATGCGCAGCAGCACGGCCACCGCTGTCCAGCTGACCAGCAGGAACGACCCGCCATAGCTGAAGAACGGCAGCGGAATGCCGGTGACGGGCATCAGGTTCAGCGTCATCCCGATATTGACGATCACGTGCACGAACCAGGCCGAGACGAGACCGAACGCCACGAGGCTGGGAAATGCGTCGCTGGCTCGGGACGCCACCCTCGTGCTGCGCAGGAACAGCGCGAGGAAGAGCGCCAGCGCGAGGCTCACACCGATAAATCCGAGCTCTTCGCCGACCACCGAGAAGATGAAGTCGGTGTGTCGTTCCGGCAGAAACTTGAGGCGCTTCTGGCTCCCCAGCGTGAACCCCTTGCCGAACAGGCCCCCCGAACCGATCGCCACCTTGCTCTGCGTGACGTGGTAACCCGACGCCTGCGGATCGACGTTCGGGTCAAGGAACACCAGCAGCCGTTTCTGCTGGTACGGCTTGAGCTTGTCCCAGAGTATCGGCGCAATACCGCCCATGACGACGTTCATGACGACGAGCACCACCCCCTCGATCAGGTACGGGCGGTACCAGAGCACGAGGGCGACCAGCATGAGAAACCACGCGCCCCACACGCCCGTGCTGAATGCGAGCACGAGACTGATCCCCGGACTCGCCAACAACAGCAGCAGCGCCCACGGCACGCCCGCCCAGAACAGCATGGCGAAGCAGATACCGATGAAGACGATGCCAGTCCCAAGGTCGGGCTGCGCCATCACGAGCAGCCACGGCACGCCGACCACCACCAGCGGGCGCCAAAGGTCGACGAGTGAGCGGATGGTCTCCCGCTGTGCGGCCAGCACGCGAGCCAGCATCAGCGTCGTGGCCAGCTTTGCCAACTCTGCCGGCTGTCCGATACGGACACCACCGATACTCAGCCACCCTTTCACACTGGACGCCGTTCCGGCGCCGGTGCCGACGAACAGCACCACCAGCAGGAGCGTGCAGCTGAGGGCATAGAGCGGCCACGCACTCCATTCGATCAGGCGTACGGAACCGCGTGAGATGACCCAGGTCGCGACCAGCGCCGCGCCGAACCATCCGAGCTGCCGCTTCCACGCGTTCTCGATGATCGGCGTGGGATTATCGATTTGCCCCGCGGAAAACACCATCGCGATCCCGAAGGCGGTCAGCAGCAACGCGATCACCAGCAAGGGGATATCGATGCTCTGTCGACGCAAAAGCGAGCGGCCGGCCATGGAGATACGCTCAGTCGTTGATGATGGCGGACATGGTCAGGCGCGCTTTCAGATAGCGCTCCATCAACTTCGTCGCCACCCGCGCCGCGGTGGAGCCGTGCAGCCCCTCTTCGATGATGATCGCCACGACGATCTTCGGATCGTTCGCCGGCGCGTAGCCTACGAACCAGGCATTGTCGAGTTGGCCGTTCACCTGCGCCGTCCCAGTCTTGCCCGCGATCGTCAGTCCCTGAATCTGTGCCCCGGCTGCCGTCCCCCGTGCCACCACATCCGCCAGTGCCAGCTGGATGCCCGCGAGCTGCTGCTGATCGAGCTTGAGGATCTGGGTGCGCTCCGGCTCGCGCGCCACGATCTGTGGCGTGGCCGCGCGGCCATCGGTGGCAAGCGCCGTGTAGAAGCGCGCCATGCTGAGCGGGGTCTGGGCGTTGTTCGCCTGCCCAATGGACAAGCTCAACACCACCGACCGGTTCCACCCACGCGACCCGTATCGCTTGTCGAAATAGCGCGTGTCCTCGGGCCACTGCGGCCGTCGCTCGTTCGGCAGGTCAATGCCCGACTTGTCGCCAAAGCCCAGCGCCACGCCACCGGCAAGCAGGTTGGACAGACCGATCTTGAGACCAAGCTGATAGAAATACACATCACACGACTTCGCGATGGCCTGGGCGAGCGTGATATCCCCATGACCGCGCTTGTCCCAGCACTTGAAGACGCGGCCGTAGTAGTAGCCACCGGTACACGGCTGCGGCATCCGCGTCTCCATCGTGACCAGCCCGCGCTCGAGACCGATCACGGCCGTCGCCAGCTTCCAGGTGGAGGCTGGCGCGTAGGTGCCGGTGATGGCCCGGTTGACGAGCGGACGATGCGGGTCGACGCGTAGACTTTCGTAAAAGCTCTTCGAGACGCCACCGATGAACTTGTTGATGTCGTAGCTCGGTGCACTGTAGAGCGCGAGCACGCCCCCCGTGGTGGGTTCGAGCGCCACCACGGCACCGCGCAGCGAGTCGCCGAAGTAGGCGTGCGCAAACCGCTGTAGGTCGAGATCGATGTTGGTGCGCAGCGGAGGCGGCGCCTCCGGCTGCTCCTCGCGGCGCACCCCGGCGTCGCGCACCACACGGTTCCGTGCGTCGACCTCGACGAAGCGACGCCCCTCCTTCCCACGCAAGCGCCCCTCGTACTGCAACTCCAGCCCCGTCTTCCCCACCTGCTGTCCCGCCTTATAGCTCTCGTACGCCGTCTTCGTGAGCTCATCTTCCGAGATTTCGCCGGTGTAGCCGATCAGGGCCGCCATCGCGGCTCCGTCGGGATAGTAGCGCTTCGGAGAACTTTGAATGATCAGTCCGGGAAACTCGACCCGGCGTTCCTCGAGCACCGACACCACTTGAAATGATGCATCGTTGAAGATCACCGCCGGCCGCGTCTTGGCACGACGGAACCGCCGCACCGCCAGTTCCTGCTGCGCGGAATCGATCTCTACCACTTTCGAAAGCGTGGTCAGCGCCGAGCGCAGCGAATCCTCGGTTGGACTGAGGATCGACACGGAATATCCGGGGAGGTTCTCGGCGATGACTTCGCCGTGGCGATCATAGATCGTGCCGCGCGCGCCCGGCAGCGGCACTTCCCGGAGCCGGTTGTTCTCGGACTGCACGACGTACTCTGCGTTCTGCAGCACCTGCGCACGAAAGAACGCGGCCCCCAGTGCCGCGAACGAGGCGAACAGCAGCGCGCGGGCCAGCCGCGCGCGGCGCAGGATCGCGTTGGGATGGTAACTCACGACGTCATGGACGCGCGGACGTCCAAGCGCAGCGGATGAGACACAACGGCGGCCTCATAGCGCGTGGGGGCGATACAGCGGACGAAACAGCGTGAGCAGCAGCGTGGCGAGCAGCGCCGTTAACGCAGCCGACAATGGCGACCAGAGCAGCACCGTCACGAGCCATGACGTCCCGGCCACACCACCCGTCAGGAGCGTCAGCGCCACGTCGAACAACCACTTGCCGGCGAAGACGAACAAGCCGGTCAGCGCCACATGGTCGGCGAAGAACACGGCCTTCAGCCAAGACGCGCCGAACGCCACGACGGTCAACGCCAACGCCGACGCGCCGAACGTACCGGGCGCCAGGGCATCGAGCGCCAAGCCGGTGAGCAATCCGACCACCGCGGCAAACCCCGGTCGCATCCGGACCGCCGCAAAGAGGATCGCGATCAGAACAAAGTCCACGTGCGCACGCCCACCGATCAGGGGACGGATCGCAAAGTGCGCGGTCAGGAGCAGCACAAAACCGAGCCAGGCTCGCACGGCACTGCCGATTCCCGGTGCCTGGGACGACGGGCGATTCATGCGCACCACCGACGGCGCGACATCAGCGCGCGGCCGGCGGCGGGCCGGCGCGTGGGGGCACGCTCGGACGAACGGCGGCGGAGTCCGCGCGACCACGCAGTGAGCGCGCGCTGTCCGCGCCGCGGCGTGCGCCGACGCTGTCGGGACGGACCACATCCTGCCGCCCACCCGCCACCAACGCGAGTGTCGAATCAGTCAGTGTATCGGCCGCCGCATCGAGCGCGGCACGACGCGCGGCCAGTTCGTCCAGCGCCGCCGCACGTGCCAGCGAATCACCGATGGCAGCCACGGCACGAGCCGCACTGTCCGAGGCACTGACGTTCGTCCACACGCCGTTCACGCCACGCTGCGTGCGCGCCGGTAACAAGACCAGCACCGGCCCGATCGCGGCCGGCAGCACCGACGGCTTGACCAGATACGTCCGCGCCCATTTCTCGGGTGTGACCAGTTCGCCGAGCACCGTGCCGATGGGAATGCCGCGCGGGTACGTGGCCCCGAGACCGGAACTCACAATCAGCGTGCCCGCGTCGAGCTTCGCCCGGAAGGGGACGCCGCGCATCTCGAGCAACCACCGCTCGGCACCGGCCCCGAGATGCGGCTGCACGATGCCGAACGCCCCCTCGTCCACGCTCATCGCACTCACACGGAAATCGGGGTGCGCCCACGTGATGGCGAAGCTGGTGGCGCGGTCCACGCTTTGCACCATGCCCACCAATCCATCCGCCGTCACCACCGGCAGGAACGGCTGCACACCCGCATCGGCACCGATCGCCAATGCCAGCGAGAACTCATCACCCGAACCGCGCGAGGGGAGTACTTCCGCCGGCACGAAGCCATCCTCGAGACGCGCCGACAAGCCGAGCAGCTGCCGCAAGGTCACGTTTTCATCGGCCACGGCGCGGACCCGCAGCGCCTGCGATGCCACCTGCCCTCGCGTGACAAGCACATCGTGTCGGGCCGCTACGGCCGCACGGACCGACGCGGCACGCCCTTCGAGCGCGACGAATGGCGCGAGCACCGATGTGCGCAGCGCCGCCGCAATGCCCTCACGGGTACGCCCCGGCGCGATCATCGCGATCGTCGACAGCACGACACACGCACACATCAGCCCCGCGTCGAGCCGCCGGTCGGTTCGGACACCGCGTGCCACCGCGCGCTCAGGTCGTGAGAACAGACCAGTACTTCTCCTCGTCATCGAGGATCTTTCCCGTGCCCCGCACCACGCACGTCAACGGATCGTCATCGACATGAATGGGCAGCCCGGTCTCTTGGCTGAGCAACACATCGAGACCGCGGATCAGCGCGCCGCCGCCGGTCATGACGATGCCACGATCCACGATGTCCGACGCCAGTTCGGGCGGCGTGATCTCCAGTGCACGACGCACGGCGTCGACGATCTGCTGAATCGGTTCCTGAATCGCTTCGCGGATCTCACTGGAGTGCACGCGCACGGTCTTCGGAATGCCGGACACGAGATCGCGTCCCTTCACTTCCATCTCACGTTCATCGCCGACGGGATACGCAGATCCGATCTGAATCTTGATCTGCTCAGCCGTCGGCTCGCCGATCAGCAGGTTGTAGTTCTTGCGCATGAACTGCACGATGCTGATATCGAGTTCGTCGCCGCCCGTGCGGATCGAGGTGTCGCTCACGATACCGGACAGCGCGATCACCGCGATCTCCGTCGTCCCACCGCCGATGTCGATCACCATGTTGCCGGTGGGCGATTCAACGGGTAGTCCGACACCGATGGCGGCGGCCATCGGCTCTGTCACCATGAAGACTTCCTTCGCGCCGGCACCGAGCGCCGAGTCGCGTACGGCGCGTTTCTCCACTTCCGTGATGCCCGACGGCACGCACACGATGACACGCGGCTTCACCTTGAACACATGCTTGTCGATCACGAGCGTGAGAAAGTAGCGCAGCATCTTCTCCGTCACGTCGAAATCCGCGATGACGCCATCCTTCATCGGTCGCACGGCCATGATGCCGTCGGGGGTGCGGCCGAGCATACGCTTTGCCTCGAGGCCGACGCCCTTGATCTTCTTCGTCTCGCGGTCGAGCGCGACGACGGACGGTTCGTTCAGGACGATCCCCTCGCCCTTTACGTAGATCAGGGTGTTGGCGGTACCGAGATCGACGGCGATGGCGTTCGCCGGGAAGAACGAGTTGGACTTATTGAAAGGCCAGAACATCCGGTTATATGCTCGACGGCGCGAAGCGCCGGGAAAAGGCATGCTGCAGCAGCAATGACGTGTAAGCTACGTGTCCGCCGAAGCCGTAACAAGGAGTCACAAGCCGTTGTGGCTGCGTGACCTAGCGCACATCGGCAACGGCTGGACCGATCGGCGGCCGAAACGACGAGAGGCCACCGGGAGATCATCCCGGTGGCCTCCTGCCCGCGCGGCGAACCGATCAGGCGACGAACGCCGAAGGCTCCGAGCATGGCATGCCGAACGCATCAGACACTCCCTGATACGTGAGCTTGCCGTCCGTCATGTTGAGCCCCTTCAGGAGCGCACCATTCTCGCGGAGCGCCCGCTTCCACCCCTTGTTGGCCAGCTGCAAGGTGTACGGCAGGGTCGCGTTCGTCAGCGCCAGCGTCGACGTCCGTGGCACCGCCCCCGGCATGTTGGCGACGCCGTAGTGAATAATGCCGTCCACGGTGTACGTCGGATTCTCGTGCGTCGTCGCGTGGATCGTCTCGACACACCCACCCTGATCCACGGCCACGTCGACGATCACGGCGCCGGGCCGCATGCGGGCCAGGTCTTCACGACGAACCAGCTTCGGCGCCTTGGCACCCGGAATCAGCACGCCGCCGATCACCAGATCGCAGGTGCTGATCTGCTCGAGAATGTTATGACGGTTGGAGTGCACGAGCTGCACGTTGGCCGGCATCACGTCCGACAGATAGCGCAGACGCTCAAGCGACAGATCGAGCACCACGACCTTCGCACCGAGGCCGGCCGCCATCTTGGCCGCGTTGACGCCCACGATACCGCCACCCAGGATCACCACCTTGGCCGGCGCCACACCCGGCACGCCCCCCAACAGGACACCACGCCCGCCGTACAGCTTCTCGAGGTACTTGGCGCCTTCCTGCACCGCCATCCGGCCGGCGACTTCGGACATCGGGATCAGTAGCGGCAAGTCGCGGTTGGGCAGCTCGACGGTTTCGTACGCGATGCACGTGGCGCCGCTGGCGAGGTGCGCATTGGTGAGCGTCTCGTCGGCCGCGAAATGGAAGTACGTGAAAAGCGTGAGATCACGACGCAGGAAGCCCCATTCCTTCTCAATCGGCTCCTTCACCTTCAACAGCAGCTCGGCGTTGCCCCACGCCGTCGCGGCGTCCGGCACGATCTCGGCGCCGACGGCGCGGTACGCGTCGTCCTCGAAGCCGCTGCCGATGCCGGCACCTGTCTCGATGAATACCTGATGGCCCGAGGCCGTCAGCGCTTCCGCACCGGCCGGGACGAGGGCCACCCGGTTTTCGTTGGTCTTGATCTCTTTGGGGACACCGATGCGCATGGTCGCGATTTCCGGTAAGGGTGAAAGGTCAGCGAACGGCTTTGGGACCGAGGCTGACGAGAATCTGTCGGTCGGGATCGAAGAATTCGCGCGCAACCTCACGCACGATATCCAGGTCAATGGCATCCACGAGCGCTTTCAGCTCGTCGATGCTGCGGTACGGCTCTCCATACAACGCCGTGAGGGCCGCCCGGTACATGCGGGATGACACACCTTCCATGGACAGCACGAGCTGACCACGCAACTGCCGTTTGCCAGCCACGAGATCTTCGTCGGAGAGGCCGTTGACCGCCACATCCCGCAGCACGTCGCGAACGGCATCCAGGGCCTCCTGCGCCGACTCGGGCGCACTGGCGAGGTACACGCCGTGCGCGCCGGTATCCGCATAGGAACTACTGAACGTCTGGACGGTGTACGCGAGGCCAAGCTCTTCCCGCACCTTCTGAAAGAGCCGGGAACTCATACCGCCCCCGATCAGCATGTCGAGCAGCGCGAAGGCGTAGCGTCGTGAATCGCCGAAGGCGATGCCCTGCCCGCCCAGCACGATGTGCGTCTGCGCGATGTCCTTGCGTGAGACGTGCTCCGCATGCGGACCCGCCGCTTCCACGGGGTCGAGCGGAAACGGCGTCATGTCACCGCGTTCGCGCGTGCTCCACCCGGTACGCTGCAGCACATCGAGTAGCTGCTCATGCTCCACACGTCCCGACGCCGCCACCACCACACGCCCGGGATGGTATGCCCGCTCGTGCAGGTCCCGCAGATCCGCCACCGAAAGCGCCTTGACGGTGGCCCGTGTCCCGAGAATCGGGAACCCATGCGGATGATCGCCCCACACGGCCCGATTGTGCACATCGAAGATGATGTCGTCGGGCGTGTCGTCGACCATACTGATTTCCTCGAGAATCACCTTGCGCTCGAGGGCGAGATCCGCCTGTCGCAACAGCGGTTCAAAAATCAGTTCGCCGATCACGGCCGCCGCCTCGGGCAGGTGCTCGTCGAGCACGCGCGCCTGGTACGACGTGTGTTCGCGCTCGGTGTAGGCATCGAGCGAGCCGCCGAGTGTTTCGAGTGCCAACGCGATCTGCTGCGCGGTGCGCGTGCGCGTGCCCTTGAACACCATGTGCTCGAGCAGATGGGACACTCCCATCTGCTCGGGCCGCTCGTGGAGCGTTGCCGCACGGATCCACGCCCCGAAAGCGACAGACCGCGCCCCCGGAACGGATTCCGAGAGCACGGTCAGTCCATTAGGCAGATCCGTCCGGTGCAACGCGGGCGCTGGCGCGCCCGAAGTGTCAGCGCCGATCGCGACCACCACCACCACTCCGACCGCCACGACCACCGCGATCGCCACCGTCATCACGACGCGGCGGGCGCTCGCCCGGGGTTTCTTCCGGCATGCCTTCCGGCCGCGGGAGGAGGGCCTTCATGGAGAGCCGCAGGCGCCCACGCTCGTCACGATCCACGAGCTTGACCGTCACGCGATCGCCCTTCTTCACGACATCTTCCGGCTTCTCGACACGCTCATGGCGCATCTCGGAGACGTGCAGCAGCGCCTCGGTCCCGGGCATGATTTCGATGAACGCACCGAACGCCGTCACGGTCTTCACCGTGCCCTCGTACGTCTCGCCCACGACCGCTTCGGCGGTCATGCCCTCGACCATCTTGCGCGCGCGTTCCATCGACTCGGCGCCAACCGCGGCGATCGTGACCGTGCCGTCGTCGTCGACCGTGAGCTCGGCACCCGTCTCTTCCTGAATGCCACGGATGTTCTTGCCCTTCGGCCCGATGAGTTCGCCGATCTTGTCGACCGGGATCTGCACCGTGACGATACGCGGCGCGTACGGGGACAGATCGGCACGCGGCGCAGCAAGCGCCTTGTCCATCTCGCCCAGAATGTGCAGCCGACCTTCCTTGGCCTGCAGCAGCGCCTCTTCCATGATCTTGAGGTCAAGCCCCTCGATCTTGATGTCCATCTGGATCGACGTGATGCCGTCCTTCGTACCGGCCACCTTGAAATCCATGTCACCGAGGTGGTCTTCGGTGCCCAGGATGTCGGTGAGGATGGCGTACTTGCTGCCTTCCTTGATGAGCCCCATCGCCACACCGGCGACAGCCGCCTTCATCGGCACGCCGGCATCGAACAGGGCCAGCGAACCGCCGCACACCGATGCCATCGACGAGGAACCGTTCGACTCGAGGACTTCCGACACGATGCGAATCGTGTACGGGAAATCGGCGAAGTCGGGGAGCACGCCCTGCAGTGCGCGCTCGGCTAGATTGCCGTGGCCGATTTCGCGGCGGCTGGTGCCACGCATCGGACGCACTTCACCCGTCGAGAACGGCGGGAAATTGTAGTGCAGCATGAAGGAGCGCGTGGTCTCGCCCGGCTCATTGATCGTGTCGAGGCGCTGCGCGTCCTTGGCCGTGCCCAGCGTCGCGGCGACGAGCGCCTGCGTCTGCCCACGGGTAAAGAGCGAGGAGCCATGCGCGCGCGGGAGCACCGTGTTGTCGATGCTGATGCCGCGCACTTCGGCCGGCTTCCGTCCGTCGACACGCAGGTTGGTGTCGAGCACCTGTGCCCGCAGCTCGTTGTACTCGACGTCACCCAGCACGCTGTGAATGTCCTTCGCGTTGTCCGGGAACTCGAGCAGCAGCGCGGCAGCCGATTCCTTCTTGACCTTCTCGATCGCTTCGATGCGCGTGTGCTTGTCCTTCTGGTTCAGCGCCGCGCGGACGAGCCCCGACGCATGCGCCTTGGTGCGCGTGACCACCGCCTCCGGCGCTTCCGTCTTGGTCCACGCCATCTTCGGCTGCCGCACCTTCGCCAGCAGTTCATCCTGCATCGCGATCAGCTCGCGGATCCCGTCGTGGGACAGGCGCAGCGACTCGAGCACGTCGGCTTCCGACACCTCGAGCGCGCCACCTTCGACCATCACGATGGAATCCTGCGACCCGGCGACGATCAGTTCCATGTCGGAGAACGCCAACTGCTGGAACGTCGGGTTGAGCACCCAGTGCCCCTGCACACGCCCCACGCGCACGCCGCCGATCGGACCCATGAACGGGATCTTCGACGCGTTCAGCGCAAACGACGTGGCGAGCAGCGCCAGCACGTCAGCGTCATTCTCCTGGTCGGCCGAGATGACGTAGACGAACACCTGCACTTCGTTCTTGAAGCCTTCCGGGAACAGCGGACGGATCGAGCGGTCGATGATGCGGCACGCCAGGATCTCATGATCATGGGGACGCCCTTCGCGCTTGATGAATCCGCCCGGGATCTTACCGGCGGCGTAGGTCTTCTCCTTGTACTCGACCGTCAAGGGGAAGAAAGGGAGCGGACTCTGGTTCTCGCTCACGGTAACGGCGGCGAGCACCATGGTCTCGCCGAACTGGACGACTGCGGAACCCGCTGCCTGCTTCGCCATCCGACCGGTCTCGATGACCAGGGGGCGACCGGCGAACGTCCGCTCGATTCGATGCATCATCTGCTGAATAGCCTCATGAGAACGCAAATCGCGCGGGAGGCATGAATGCCCCCGCGCGACGACATGGCGTGGCCCGACTTAGTATCGGAGACCAAGTTCCTTCACGAGCGCGCGATACTGCTGCACGTCCGTACGCTTCAGATACTTGAGCAGGCGCTTGCGTCTGCCAATCATCATGTCGAGCCCGCGACGACCATGATGGTCCTTCGCGTGCGTACGAAAATGTCCCGTGAGGTACTTGATGCGATCCGTGAGGATGGCAACCTGAACCCGGGTCGATCCGGTATCCACATCGTGGGACCGGTACTTGTCGATCGTAAGTGCCTTATCGAACGCCATCGTCGTAATATTCTCAGCGCGTGTCGTGCGCAGCCTTTTGTGCGCGCAATGATCGGAAGCACAAAAGCTTAGTCCCCTTTGCCCCGCCTGTAAAGGACCCCGACGTGCCCGACCGTTATTTGGGCCAAACTTTCGGCAAGTACCGCGTCACCCGGCTCTTGGGCGCGGGGGCCTATGCGTGGGTCTATGAGGCGATCGATCAGGATCTTGAGATTCCGGTCGCGCTCAAGCTCCTCCGCCCCGAGTTCGCCGGGCAGGACGGCAGCGACGCCCGGTTCCGGCGCGAGGCCGCCACCGCGGCCCGGCTACGCCACCGCAACATCGTGACGGTCCGCGACGTCGGCCAGATCGATGGCACCGCGTTCGTCGTGATGGACCTGTACCCGCTCACCCTCGGGCGGCGGCTCGCCGCCGCTGGTCGCCTGCCGGAAGCCGAGTGTATACGGATCGGGCTTGATGTCGCCGCCGCGTTGGCGATCGCCCATGCCGGCGGCGTGGTCCATCGCGACATCAAACCGGACAACATCCTCATCAGCCGCGATGGCGATGCCGTCGTGGCAGACTTCGGTCTCGCCCGCGCGCTCGCGGACGCCGCGGCGCTCAGCGCGACCAGCCACATCCGCGGCACGCCGCACTATTTCAGCCCGGAGCAAGCACGCGGCCAAGAGGTCGACGGACGCAGCGATCTCTACGCGCTCGGGGTCACGCTGTACCGGGCCGCCACCGGTCATCTCCCCTTCGAGGGCGAGGATTGGTATGCCGTGGCCCGTCATCACATCGAAACGGCGCCGACCCCACCCCGCGTCCACGTTCCGGAACTGACCCCGGCGTTCGAGTCGGTCATCCTCACGCTACTGGCCAAGCAGCCGGCCCAACGCTGTCAAACGGCCACCCAACTCCTGGATGTGCTCAGCGCGTTGCCGACGGCCCCGCAGCACGCCCACCGCGTGCCGGCGCTGGCAGACGGTACCATCGACGCCTTTCCGGCGGACGCCGGGAAGCGCCCGTGGTCGAAGAACGGGACCGCGGCCGTCCTGATCGCCGTCACGCTCGTGGTGGCCATCATCTGGTACGCGACGGTGCCCCCGCGACCTCGCCGGACGGCCGGAATGCCCACGACCACCCCACCCGCCGACTCCGGGAGTCTCCCCCAGGATCAATCCGGAGGCACACACGAGGCGACGTACCCGCCGCCCGCCACGCGGACCGACAGCACCGGCGCACCGCATGCGCGGACACGAACGGCAACCCCTGCGCCATCGGGCGTGCGGCTTGACGTCGTCGCCCCGGACTCCGCGCGCCTCTTCGTCGACCATCAGCTGGTCGGCCGTGGGAGCTGGACCGGTTCGTTCACGGTCGGCGCGCGCGTCGTTCTTCGCGCCGTGCTCGAAACGGCCTCGCCGACCTGCGACGCGGCCGTACGCGACACCACCGTCCGGCTCACGACACGCGGACGGACAACGGTTCATCTCCCGGTACGCGGCTGTCTGGCGGTGAGCTACGACGTGACGCCACGCGATGCGCGCGTGCTCTTCACGCCCCTCGATGGTGG
>CANJOX010000004.1 GCA_947475795.1 Gemmatimonadota bacterium | reverse complement strand
TGCCGTTGTTCTTCAGGATCATCAGCGGGGTCCGGTCGGTGATCACGCCGCTCGCCAGCCACCGCACCATCGGCGTGGTGGGATCCTCGGCGAACAGCGCCGCCGAGACCTCCGCCGCCCGGTTGAAGAACGACACGAAACTCGCGGAAAGTTCGACCTTGCCGCCGCCTTTCGGCACCCACGACGTGCCCTGCTTCTCGAGATAGGGCGCCAACCGTTCCTGCTGCAGCACCCACAGCTCACCCGTCCCCGGCGCCAGAATTGCCTTCACGTCGGCCAGACTGGCGTCGGTGGCGGCGTCGGGAGTGAACGGGAATCGTGACGTGAGCTGATCGACGCGCGAACACAGGGCGCGACCACGCTCGTTGAGCGCCGCCGCCTCGGCAGCCCCGCCACCACCACCGCCACCGCCGGCCGCTGGGGCCGCCGCGACCACCACCCGCTTCGCCGGCGGGCGCGCCGACGCCACCGTCTTGAGTACCGCCTCGGCCCCGACAATCGGCGCCAACAGCAACTGCTCGACCGCACCGGCCATCGCCGACGCGTCGGCGCTGACATCGAAACCCTGCGAGACCCGCTTCGCCGCGACGCGCGCTTTCGTCACGTCACCGCCGGCGAGCTGCGCCGCTTGCACCAGCGCCAGCGTGGACGCCGTGTCGACCGCCGGCGGCAGATTACCGATCTGCGCCAACGTCCCCTGCAGTCCGAGCAGGCCGTCCATGTAGGGCTGGTTCTTCTCCGACACGTACTTGTCGACCACCGCCGGCGGCGTCACGGCATGCACCGGCTGGAACACGGCACGGGTGCTCGAGTCGGTGTCGGTGTGCACCGCCACCGTGCGCAGCACCTGCAACAGCGGCGACTGCATCCCCGCGATCACGTCCAGCTTGCCCGCCGCATCCTTCACGTTCAGCGGACGCGCGACCGTTGTGCCCTGCACCACCGCGCGCCAGCTGCGCACATAGTCGTCGTAATACCGCGCGCGGATCGCCGCGATGATCGCCACGCGATCCACCGATTTCGCCGCCGTCGCATCGCCCACCACCCACGTCTCACCCTGGAAGTAGCGATCGGAATTGCGGAAGGCGTCGCGCATGAACGCAGCGCCCTTCGCACTGTACGCCCCGGCCACCTCGAGCGGGGCGGTCACCACCCCGGGCGACTGCGGCACAGCCACCGGCGGGACCGTCTTGTTTGCCTCGGCCAGCATGCTCGCGTAGATTTGCTCCCCGCCCGTGAAGCGCGACAGGAACGCACGGGCCTGCGTCACGAGCGCGGCATCGGCGGCGGTCGGCCACGGATTGTACGTGGGGAGCTCGCTCGCGTAGAACTCGAACTGCCGCCGCGCGAGACCGGTGACGTCGGCATCGGTGGCCACCCCACGCTGCCAGCTCGCCAGCAGGACCGGCGCCAGAAACGCCGACGTACTGCGATCGGGTGACGTGGTGGTGATCAGATACCCCTTCAACCGCGCATACGTCGTGCCATAGTCGTCGGACGGCGACGGCGTATCGGACAACGCCTGCAGTGAATCGATCAACGCACGCTGACCATCGGCGAACAGCTGCGAGCGGAACCCGGCGTACCACACCGGACGTGCTGCCTCGAACACCGCCGGACCACTCCACAGTCCGAAGCGCAGACGCAGCGGCGGACCGTCTTGGTTGTACCCGCGCACGGTGTCGAGCTGCGCCCGCAGCGCCTCGAGCCGACGCAGGGCGTCGGGCGACGGCAACGCGATCGTACCCGGCGCCGACTGGACGACCGGCAACGCGGCCACGGCACGTGCCGCATCCGCCACGCGCACACCAAGCGCGCGGTTCCCAAGCCACGACGTCGTGACGCCGGCCAGCAGCAGCAGCGCGGCCGCGGTGGCGGACCCCAACAGCACACGGCGCGTGCGCTGCACGCCCACCCCACCGCGTGCCACCGCCGCCGCACTGGTGTCGGCCAGCACGACCTCGCGCAGCAGGCGGTCGAGAAACACCCACTCCGGCACCTTACGGCTGCTGGGAGCGGCCGCCAACGGCGACCCGGCGGCCGAGGACGCCACGGCCGGCTGACGGAAAATGCCGGTGGCATCGGCCGCCGTTGGCGCGGACGCCGCCGCTACCGCGCGCGCCGGTGACGGTGCGACATCGGTGACCACCACCGGCCGCGCGCCGGTGAAGTAGAAACCGCGCAGCTGCGGACTCGCCCCCAGCTGCGTGGGCCGGCACACCTCGAGCAGGAACGACATCAGCGACGGCTGCAGCTTCTGCAGCTCGCGCGGCAATTCGTACGACGCATAGCGGCGGTCAATCGCGCCGTCGCGGCCCAGCAGGTCGGTCCGGCGCGCGGCGAGCACATCGATGATCTCGCGGAACGCGGCATCGAGGCGCGGTGCGAGGCGTTCCGCGTAACTGCCGCTATTCGACGCGGGGTCGAAGGGGAGCGTGGCGCCGAGCGGGGCGCGCAATTCGTCCTTGGTGAAGACGCTGATCCACGGTTCGAAATGCGGGACGCGATCCATCTTCGTGAACAGCACATACACCGGCACTGCCAGCCCCAGTTCGCGAGAGGCTTCCGCGAGGCGCTGCCGCAGCGACTGCGCGAGCTGCTCGAGCTGCTGCCCGTTACCGCCGGCGTAGCACAGATCGCACGGCACACACAGCAGCACCGCGCGCGCCGCCGCGTCCCCTTGGCCGACGGCCGCGGCCACCCGCGGCGCCCGCAGGGCTCGCACGACCGTCCCCCAGCGCGGGGCATCGGTGAGCAGCGTCCCACCGAGTTCGGTGATCACCGCCTGCTGCATCGCCCAGACGTTGGCGGCCTTCGTCGGTACGGGTGCATCGCTGGCGGCCGCCGGCGCATCGCCGGCCAGCAACTCCGGATCACCACCCGACCGCGCGACCACCGTGGTCTTGGCGGCACCCGAGGGGCCCAGCACCAGCACCAGCGCGCGGTTGAAGAACGTCCCGCGCGGCAACCGGGCGCGCGCGGCGCCGATCGCCAGCAGCACGTCGTCACCCGAATCCAACACCGGCTCGGCGTCCTGCGGACGCAGGTACCACAGGATCGTACCCGCCGCGATCAGTCCCAGCAGCACGAGCCCCACGCGCAGCCCCCACGTCGTGAGCACATCGAGCCGCACGCTGCGCTCGATCAGCACCACCACCAGCACAAACACCAACAGCACGGCGGCGGCCAGCACCCACCGCACGAACGGCTTTCGAGACGCCATGGAGAGATCCGGAGTTATCGGGCGGAAGCGGTGCCGGTGGCCACGGCCACCGGGGCGAGCGCACGCAGGTCGCCGGCGGCGCCGCGTAACAGAAACGCGTACGTGCCCCAGAGCACGACCAGCAGCGCCGCACTGGCGATCGCCGCCATGGTGAGCCGGCGCAGCCAGGGGTCCGTGGTGTCCACGCGGTCAGTCGGGGGACGCCAGTGCGGCGCCAGGTCACCCGGCGCGCCGCGCAGCCGGCCAAGCCGCTCGGCCACCCGCGTGGTCGTCGCGTGCAGCTGGCCGTTGTCACCGGCGCCGTACTTACCGCGGAACCCGAGCAACAGGCACAACTGATGCACCTCGAGCAGATCGGCGAGGGCGGGGCTGTCGGGGCGCGCCAGCAGCTGGTCGATATGCTGGAAAAACCACTCGCCGCCCATGTGGCCACCGAACAGTTCGTCCTGCAGGGGACGACGCGCCCAATCGGCGAGTGCCGCGGTGCGCGTGTTGAGCACCGATTCATCCAGAAAGGCCACCACCGCAAAAATGGCCAGGCGCGCATCGGCGGCCGGGAATCCCGCCTGCAGCGCCTCCTGTTCGGCGCGCGTGAGCAGCTGGATGATCTGGCCGCGGAACGCCGCCGCGTCGGTGACCGGCTGACGGTCAGCCCGGAGTCGCACGACGGCGGTGAGGGACTCCTGCAGCGCACGCGCCAGATGCCCTGGCGCGCCCATGGTCGAAGCAGACACGGGTGTTCCTCGAATCAGTGGGGTTACGACGACGGCAGCAGGACGGCGACTTCCAGATACGCGGCCGGGAGGGCATCCGGCACGTAGACGCCGATCTCGCGGCTGTCGGCCAGCGACAGCGCACACGGACCGGCCAGGGTGAGCTCGAAATACGTGAGATCCGGCTTTGGCGCGAGCCCCGAAGGAGGCGACGGGACGTGCTCGGTGGCAAGGCCGTTGAACGCACGACGCACCAACTCCAGCACGAACTTGCTCGCGCACGTTTTCGTGAGCCGCGGCACGCGGTCCACCAGCTCCGCCCGGCCCACATCGGCCCGCACGCCGAGAAACCAGCGGGCACCGGGCTCGAAGCAGCGCGGATCGGAGAGCGTCGCCACATGCAGAAAATCGGCGGTCGCCTGCAGCGGCACGATGATCGCGCGGGCCGACAGCACGACATCGAGCTGCGCGCGCAGCCGCTGTTCGAGATCGGCGAACACGTCGGTGAGCCGGTCATGATCGTACAACGGCAGATCGCGGGGGTGCCCGCCCAGCGCGAACGTCGACAACGCCCCGGCCAGACGCGACAGCTCGAGGAACAGCCGCTCCGGATGCGCCCGTCGCATGAGCAGCAGATGGCGCAGTGGCGCGTCGGCGGAGCGGACGGCGTGCAACAGCCAGCGGGTGGCCAGCTCGTTGCCGACATACGCCGCGGCACCGCCGACCGCGCCGGACGGCGCACTGACCAGCGTGGCCGCCAGGGCACTTCCCTTCGCTTCGAGCAGGCTCACCGTGCGGCGCAGCAACGCCAGCAGCGCCTCGCTCGCGCCCAGTTGCAGCACCGGCGGGATGAACGCGGCGTCCACTTGAAAATGTCCGCGGCCATCGCGTGTGATGCGCCCGACGGGAAGGGAGACCACGTCGTCCGTGACCTCGTCGTCCAGCAGCAACTGCAGCTGGCGGGCCGCAAAGCGCACCGGCAACGGATCGGTCCCGGTGGATTCGTCGATGACCAGCTGTTCGATCGCCTGAAAACGTCGCCGCGTTCCGGCGTCGCGCGCGCCGGCCGCGTCATCGGCCGCGTCATCGGCCGCGTCATCGGGCGCCGCGATCGCATCGACGTTGGCGGCATCGGCGCGCCAGTGCGCCAGCGCCAGATGCACAACATGCGCGTCGCGCGTGGGGGAAAATCGATCGGCGAGCCCCGACGGGGCGGGGGCGGGGTCCGCATCCGGGCTGTGCACAACGGTCCCATCAGGGAGTACGCCGCGGGCCTGCAGCAGCGCCAGCGTGCCGTTCTGCAGCGCCTCGGCATCGAGGGCGACGGCGGAGAGGCCGTACGCAAACGGGACCAGCAGGTCGAAACTCCGCGACGTCTGATCTTCCTGATAGCGGCGCTGCGCCTGGAAGTGCTGCGGCGCGAGATGCATGCCGTCTTCCCAGACGACGCGGCGGGACGGCGGTGAGGTCAGGCGCATGGCAGCGGAGGGGGCAGCGAGGTCGCAAAACGCACGTCGGGCAACGTCACACGTCCGGCTCGATGCAGGCAACGCATTGCGCGTGGCCGGAGGCGCGTGAACAATTGAACAATACATCAGCGGGGCAGTTATCGCGTCGTTCCGGCGCTCCCGTGCACTCTTCCGGCTATCCCCGATCATGAGCGACGATTTCAATGCACGGTACCGCCTGCTGAAGTGCGTGGCGGTGGGCGACGGCATTCGCAGTCACAATGCCCAGGAACTCGCGACCGGCCGGGTGGTCATGGTGCATCTGGCCGACGCGGCCGGCCCCGACGAGGTGGAGCAGCTCCGCCGCCTCATCGATCGGCTCCCCGTGGCCGACCGGAACCGCGTGCTCGAAACGGCAACGTTGCCCTCCGGCTTCGCCATCGTGACGGAATTTCTGGCCGGGCTCTCGTCGGTCCCCGCGTGGCTCGCGGCGCGCGTGGCCCCGCTGGCCGCCCCAGTAGCCGCCCCGGTGGCGACGCCCGCCCCGGCACCCGCGCTCCCTCCCGCGCCGGCGGACTTCCCCCCGCCGCCCGCACCGGCCGCCCCCGGCGTGTTCACGCAGATGTTCGGCGCCCCTTCCGTGCCGGTCACTCCAGCGGCGTCCGTCACACCGGCGGCGCCGGTCCCACCAGCCGCCGCGGCGCCACTCCCGGTGCCGGTGCTCACCACGGCACCGACACCATCACCGGCTCCGCCCGGACCGGGCGCGTTCACGCAAATGTTCGGCGCCCCCTCCGTGCCGAAATCGCCAGAAGTAGCGCCACCACCAGCGCATGATCCATTCAGCATAAAGACAGAGGAGCAGGTTCCACCTGCGCCGCCCATGCCGGCGGTCACCCTGCCCCCGCTCGCGCCGCTTCCCCCGATCGCCCCCAAAACCGGGCCGGGTGAGTTCACCCAGATGTTCTCGGCCCCACCCACCGCGGCCCCGCTTCCGCCGACGATGCCGGCGTCGCCCATGTCGCCGGTGTCGCCCGGCCTCGTCACGCCACCCAGCTTCGCCGCGCCACCGGCGTCGGCACCACCCGCCTTCAGGCCCGCGGCGCCGGTGCCACCGCCTTTCGCGCCACCCATCGTCACACCGGCCAGCCCCGCCGCCCCCGCGCCGTCGCCGCTCTTCGGGCAGTCGCCGCTCTTCGGCGCCCCGAACCCGCCGGCGTCGGCCCCGTTCACGCCGGCAGCCCCGTTGCCGATCACGTCGTCGGTACCACCCACGCCCATCGCCGCGGCCGCCCCCGCCGGATCGCCGATGGGGGTCTCGAACCCGTTGCCTCCCGGCATCCTGCCGCCCCCGGTGTTCGGACTGGGCGGGAGTACGCCCCTCTCACCGATGGGGGGCGCGGCGCCGACCGCCGGCGCGGGGCCCAGTGATTTCACCCGCCTGATCAGTCAGGCGGCGGCACCGGTCGTCCCCACCACACCCGCACCCCCCGCCGCCACGGAGGCCGCGCCCACCCCCACGAAACGCCGCATCCCGATGGCACTCATCGTGATCCTGAACGTCATCATCCTGATCGCGGTCATCATTGTGGTGGTCGTGCTGCAACGGCCGGTCCCGGCGGCTCCCGTTGCCCCATCGGTCCCCACGGCCCCGTCAGCTCCCGCCGTCCCGTCGGTCGCCGTCCCGTCGGTCACCGCCCCGGCCATCCCCACCAACTAGGCGGGACCGCCCGCGGCGACCACAGGTCCCGCGGGCTCCGCCGCGGGCAGGCCCCCTAGCGCAGCACGATCACCAGTTCGAAGCGCGCGTCCACCAGTTCGGCCGGCACGTACACGGCCAGATTGCGCGCCCGCACGATGGCGTCCCACGCGCTCCCCGCCTGCCGGATGGCGAAGTATTGGAAGTCGAGTTTCACCGGCACCGCCGACGGCGGCGACGAGATATGGGCCAGCTCGATCCCGGGGAGCGCCTGACGGATCAGCGTGTCGACGACATCGGCGGCCCCCACCTTGCACCCCTGCAGCACCTTGGGAATCAGCTCCTGCTGCCGCACCGGGGCGCTGACCGCCAGAAACCACTGTGGCGCGTCGAGCCACGTGGTCTGCTCGATCGCCACCGCGTGCAGGGTGGTGCGCACCGGCTTGAGCGGCAGGGCGACGGCCGCATCGACGACCGCCCCGTCCAGCAGCGCGTACAACCGGCGCTCCAGCTCCTGAAACCCCTCGCCCAGCCGAAGGTGGTCGTAGGTGGGCAGCGAGCGGGCATCGCCGCTCGTGGAAAAGGCCGAGAGCGAGCCCACCAGCGCCAGCATCGCCTCCCACAGCGCCACAGGATGCCCGCGCCGGACCTCATGCAGATGGCGGATCGACGGCAGGTGCGTGTTGATCGTGTAGAGCAGCCAGAAGCTCCCCACGTCGGCCACGGTGAAATCGGCCAGCCCCTGATTCCGCTGCCGACGGCTCCCCGACAGCGAAGCGCTCCGCGCGCCAAGCCGCTCGGTCAGTCGACGCATCAGCCCCATCATGACGTCACTGGCCGACAGATCGAGCAACGGCGGCACGAACGTGGCATCGAGGCTCACGTCACCGGCTGGGGACCGGCGCAGCCGCGCAATCGGCATCGCCGTGTACCCCTCCAGACTTTCCCCTTCCAGCAACAGCCGCAGCGACGGCGGCGACACCTGGATCGGACGTTCCGTCTGCCCCGTGGTCTCGTCGCGCACCAACTGCTCGTCGGAGAGCCACCGCGCACTCACCTGAGTGTCCGCGCGGCGGGCCACGTTGCGGGCCCCGGGGCGATACTCCGGCACCGCGATGTGCACGAGCACCGTTGGCTGATCGGGCCCGAACGCGGCGGTCAGCGATTTCGGCGCCGGCGTCGCCCCCGCCAGCGGCGCATCGAACAGCAAGCCGTCGGCAAACCGGCCGGCGATCGCCGTCGTCACCAACGTGCCGCCGGCCAGCGCGTCCAGGTCGATCGCGAGATGGGAGAGTCCCCACGGCGTGAAGGCCAGCGCGCCAACCTGAAACGCGAGGGCTTCCTCGTGGTGTCGGTCCTGCGCCTGCAGATGCTGCGGCGTCAGCAGGACGCCTTTCGTCCAAAGTACCGGCGGTGAGTGGCGCATGCCGTAACGTATCCCTTCCGCGATCCGGTCGTCAGAGGCAGACCATTGCGCCGTCGTACACCGAACGTTGGCGTACGAGGGAAAAACTGTTGCGCAGACGCAACGTTGCAAATGCTTGACATTTCCTCGAGTGGCGGCCAACACTAGGTGAGGAGTATTTCACACCCGCTACCCCCCTCTCCCCGTTCCATTCGCGCCGGAGTGTTGCATGGCTGACAGTACCCAGAAGAAGCTCGAACGCGTCCGCCCGCCCCGCATTCAGATCTCGTACGAAGTCGAGACGGGCGGTGCCATCGAAATGAAGGAGCTTCCGTTCCTCATGGGCGTGCTCGGTGACTTCAGCGGCAACCCCGCGGAGCCGCTCCCGCGACTGAAGGATCGCAAGTTCGCCGAAATCACCCCCGACAACTTCGACGAGACGCTGGCCAGCATGAAGCCGCGCCTCCAGTTCTCGGTGGAGAACAAGCTCAGTGAAGACGCCGACGCCCCCAAGCTTGGCATCGAACTGAACTTCCGCAGCATGGATGACTTCTCGCCCGACCAGGTGGCCCGCCAGGTGAAACCGCTGCGCGAGCTGCTGGAGCTGCGCACCGAACTCGCCAACCTGCGCGCCAATCTGCAGACCAACGAGAAGCTCGACGAAGTGCTGCAGGACACGCTGGGCGACGCCGACAAGATGGCCAAGCTCAAGGCTGAACTCGGATTGGAGAGCTGACATGGCCGATGCACAGAAGGCGGCCGCGCAGGCCGTCACGACCGATGCCGAACTCTCGCTGCTCGACCAGATCGTCGAGCAGGGCAAAATGGGCAAGGACGCCGAATCCAAGGGGCGCGGCAAGGATCTGGTGAAGCGCTTCGTGAGCGAAGTGCTCGAGGGCGCGATCACCATCAATCGCGACACCGAGACGATGATCAACGCGCGCATCGCGCAGATCGATCACCTGCTCTCGCTGCAGCTCAACGAGATTCTGCACCACCCCGAGTTCCAGAAGCTTGAGGGCTCGTGGCGCGGGCTGCAGTACCTGCTCAAGCAGAGCGAAACGGGCACCATGCTCAAGATCAAGGTGCTCAACGTCTCCAAGAAGGATCTCCTGCGCGACCTGCAGCGCGCCCCGGAATTCGACCAGAGTGCGCTCTTCAAGAAGGTGTACGAAGAGGAGTACGGCGTCTTCGGCGGCACGCCCTTCGGCGCGCTCGTGGGCGACTACCAGTTCGACAAGAGCGGCCAGGATATCGAACTGCTCGAGAAGATCTCCAACGTGGCGGCCGCGGCGCATGCACCGTTCATGACCGCCGCGTCGCACGAGATGCTCAATCTCGAGAGCTGGGCCGATCTCGACACGCCGCGCGATCTCGCCAAGATCTTCGACAGCACCGAGTACGCGAAGTGGAAGGGCTTCCGCAGCAGCGAGGATGCCCGCTACGTCGCGCTCACGGCGCCGCGTGTGCTCATGCGTGAACCCTACGGCAGCACCACGGTGCCCATCGAAGCGTTCAACTACGAAGAGCGCGTGGACGGCACCAACCACGACCACTATTGCTGGGGCAACGCCGCCTACGCGATGGCGGCCAACGTCAACAAGGCGTTCGCGACGTACGGTTGGACGGCCTCCATCCGCGGCGTCGAAAGCGGCGGACTCGTGGAAGGGCTGCCGGTGCATAACTTCCGCACCGAAGCCGGCGAGATCGCCATGAAGTGCCCCACCGAAACGCAGATCACCGATCGCCGCGAAAAGGAACTCGCCGACCTCGGCTTCGCCCCGCTCGTGCACCAGAAGGGGACGGCCAACGCCGCGTTCTTCTCGGTGCAGTCGGCGCAAAAGGCCAAGGTGTACGACGACCCGGCTGCGTCGTCCAGCGCCCGCATGTCCGCGCAGTTGCCGTACATTTTCTCGACCTCGCGTTTCGCGCACTATCTCAAGGTCATGATGCGCGACAAGATCGGCGGCTACACCACCCGCGCCGAGACCGAGTCGTTCCTCAATCGCTGGATCCAGAACTATGTCGCGCCGAGCAACGCCTCCGGCTCACTGAAGGCCAAGCTCCCGCTCTCCGAGGCCCGCATCGATGTGGTCGACGTGCCCGGCAAGCCCGGCGTCTTCCGTGCCGTCGCGTTCATGAAGCCGCACTTCCAGCTCGACGAACTCGCCGTGTCCATGCGCCTCGTGGCGGATCTTCCGCCCGCGGCCGCGTAATCACGACCGGCACCGCGGCGCCCGGCCTCACGCCGGTCGCCGCGGGCGGTACCCGTAGCACCGTACCCGCAGCACTTCACAGTCCACGTTTCCACACCTCTGCCGGAGTGACAGATCATGGCGTTTGACGCGTACCTCTTTATCGACACCATCGAAGGCGAAGCCACGGCGAAGATCAAGGCGCCGTACGGCAAGCCGATGGAGATCTTTTCGTTCAGCTTCGGAGCCAGCAACCCCGCCTCGATGGGAACGCAGGGTGGCGGCGGCGGCGCCGGTAAGGTCTCGCTCTCGTCCTTCAACTTCATGAAGAAGTCGGACAATGCCTCCGGCCCGCTCTTTCAGGCCTGCGCGACCGGCACGCACTTCAAGAAGGCCCAGCTGATCCTCCGCAAGGCGGGCGGGACGCAGGAAGCGTTCGTGCAGTATGACTTCGAAGAGGTCTACGTCGAGAGCATCCAGTGGTCGGGCAGCTCGGGCGGCGACGACTCCCCCACCGAGTCGCTCTCCCTCGCCTTCGGCAAGATCACCGGCCAGTACATGAAGCAGGACGGCAAGGGCGCGATGTCCAAGGGCACCGGCTTCTCCTGGGACGTTCGCAAGGCCACGACGTAAATGGCGGACGCGCGCGCGCTGCTGGCGGCAGGGCAGCTCTCCGAAGCCATCACGCAGCTCGGTCTCGAGCTGCGGGCCAATCCGGCCGATCTGCAGCGCCGTAGCTTCCTCTTTGAACTCCTCAGCTTCGCCGGCGAGTACGACCGCGCCGGCAAGCAACTCGACGTCCTCGCCTCCGCCGGACCATCGGCGGAGGCAGGCACCTCGGTGTATCGGGCCGCGCTCCAGTCGGAGCGCGTGCGCGAGCACATGTTCGACGCCGGCGATCTCCCGACCTCGGTGGCCGCCACCGAGGTGGCGGGCACCTGCAACGGCGTCCCCTTCCAGACCATCGCCGACGCCGACCCCCGCATCGGGGCGCGCCTCGAAGTCATCGGTGGCGGACGCTATCTCTGGATTCCCTTCGCCCACCTGGCGTCGATCGTGATTCAGCCACCCGCCCAGCTGCGCGATCTGCACTGGCTGAGTGCCCGCATCGCCACCAACGGATCGGTCAAGGACATGGAGCTCGGCGAGGTACTCCTCCCGGCGCTCTCACCGGCCGCCTGGCGCCTCGACGACGCGGATCTCCGCCTCGGTCGCGCCACCGACTGGCTCGAACTCCCGGATGGTGACTACGCGCCGATCGGTCAGAAGGTGCTCCGCCTCGACGATCGCCTCGTCCCGCTGGTCGACATCCGCGAACTGGTGCTGACCCCGGCGTCGTAACCGCGCCGCGGCGTCACGCCGTCGGTTGTCCGCGATGCGTCACCGCACGCGCGTTTCTCCTGGCCCTGTTACCGACCCGAACGGAATGCCTGTCAACACCGAGCTCGTCGCGCGTCTGCTCCAGCCCGTCAACGCCGACGCGCCATCCGGCGCCGATCTGCGCTACGATGCCCGCGTCGATGCCATCAAGGAAGCGCGCCGCGAAGACCTGGATCTCCCCGGCGTCGTCAACCGCAAGCTCGCCGACTGGCCCACGGTCATCGCCGGCACCAGCAAGCTGCTGGCAGAAGAAACCAAAGACCTGCAGCTCGCCGCGTGGCTCACCGAGGCGCTGCTGCAGCGCGAGGGCGTCAACGGACTCGCCGCCGGATTCGGTGTGCTGCAGGGACTACTTGATCAGTTCTGGGACACGGTTCATCCGCTGCCCGAAGACGACGACATCGAGTTGCGCATCGGACCGGTGGAGTGGATCGGCGCCAAGCTGACCATCCCGCTCCGCATGGTGCCCTTCGGCCCGCTCGGCATCTCCTTTCAGGACATCCTGAGCGCGCGGGAGATTCCCCGCGAAGCGGACGCTGAGCAGGATAGCGACAAGCGCACGCGGCGGGCCGAAGCCGTCGAACTCGGACGCGTCACGCCGGAAGCGGTCGATGCCGCGACCGAGCGAGTCGGCAAGGTGGTGGTACGGACCGTCATGGCCGATCTCGACGCGACGATGGCCGCCCTCAACGCCCTCGAGAAGGCGTCGGATGAGCGGTTCGGACGGGATGCGCCGGCCTTCAACGCGATGCGGAACAGCCTCGACGAAATGCGACGCTACGCCGCCGGCCTGCTGGCGGCCAAGCTCGAAGCCGACCCCGATCCCGACGTGCCCGAGGAGGAAGCGGACGTGGCCGGCGCCGCGGCCGGTGCGGCCCCCGAGGAGAGTGGTCCGCTCACGGCCGAACCGGTCAGTCGGGCCGATGCGGCGCAGCGCGTCGGCGTCGTGGCCAAGTGGCTGCGCGCCCAGGACGGTGCCAACCCGGCCCCGTATCTGCTCGTGCGCGGCTTCCGGTGGGGCGAGTTGCGGGTGGCGGCCCCGGATGTCGATCCGAAACTGCTCGAAGCACCGCCCACCGCCATCCGGGCCCGTCTCAAGGCCCTGCTCCTCGACGGCAAGTGGAGTGACCTCCTCGAGCAGTCCGAAATGCTGATGGCCACGGCCCCGGGACGGGGCTGGCTGGACCTGCAGCGCTATGTGCTCACCGCCTGTACCCACCTCGGTGGCAGCCACGATGCCGTCGCCGCCGCCATTCGCAGCGAACTGCGCACGCTGCTCGGTGCCCTGCCGCAGCTTCCCCGGATGACGCTCATGGACGATACGCCCACTGCCAACGAGGAGACGCGCGCGTGGCTCGAGGCCGACGGCCTCATCCCCGCCCCCGATGCCGTCGCAACCGAGGACAGCGAGCACCCCGATTCCGAGCCGACCGATGGCGCCGACCTGCTGGGCGACGCGCTGCAGGATGACGCGGCTGCGGCACATCAGGGCGGATTCTCGCGCGGACGCGCCGTCCGACGCCCCGCCGTGGCGCGCCCACGCGATGCCTTCGACGTGGCGCGCGGCGAGCTCGCGCAGGGACGCCCCACCCGCGCGATCGAAGTGCTCATGGCTGAACTCGCCCGCGATCAGTCGCCGCGCGGACGGTTCGTGCGGCAGACGCAGATTGCCTACGTCATGGTCGAGGCCGGACTCGATGCCGTCGCGCAGCCCATCCTGCAGCGACTCGTCGAGACCATCGACGAGCGCACCCTCGAACAGTGGGAATCGGGTCCGCTCGTGGCGCAGCCCATGGCGCTGCTCTGCCGCGTCCTCGACCGCACCGGCGGTGACGAAACCCAGCGCTACGAGCTGTACCTGCGCATCTGCCGGCTCGATCCGATGCAGGCGCTGGCCCTGCAGTCGCGGTAAGCGGGACACACACCGACATGTCGCGTACTGAACTCGATCGCACCGTCCAGCCGTCACTCCTCGATCGGTTGACCGACGAGGACCCACGGGACAGCGCCGATCGCGCCGTGTCGCGGGAGGCCTCCACCAAGGCCTTCCGCATGGCGGTGCAGCGCGACGTGCAGGATCTGCTGAACACGCGCCGCAGTATCGTCCCCGTGTCCGCGGCACACCCGGAGTTGCGCCGGTCGGTGCACGAGTTCGGACTCCCCGATACCTCGGGGATTTCGATGGCGACTGGCGAAGGGCGCCAGCAGCTGACCGACGACATCGCCGACACGGTGCGCCGCTTCGAGCCGCGCCTGATGAATGTCGCGGTGCGGCTGCTCGACGCCGATCAGGTCAAGGCGCCGCAGGTGCGCTTCGCCGTGGAAGCCACGCTCCGCATGGATCCCAGCCCGGAGCGCATCGTGTTCGACACCGTCCTCGAAATCGCGAGCGGCACCTACGCGGTGGACGACGCCAGCTGATGCAGGACGATCTGCTCCTCTACTACGAGCGCGAACTCACGTACCTGCGCAAGCTGGGCGCCGAATTCGCGCAGCGGTACCCGAAGGTCGCGTCACGCCTGCAGCTCGAAGCCAGCAAAACCGAAGATCCGCACGTCGAACGGCTCCTCGAGGGTTTCGCGTTCCTCACCGCGCGCGTGCACCGGCGCCTCGACGATGATTTTCCGGAGATCTCCGAAGCGCTGCTCGAACTGCTGCACCCGCAGCTCGTGCGGCCGCTGCCGTCGATGTGCATCGTCGACATGCCGCTCGATCCGGCCCAGGGACGCCTCCCCGATGGGTTCCGCGTCCCGCGCGGCAGCCGGTTGCACTCCCGCGCCGTGCAGGGCGTCCCGTGCAGTTTCCGCACGGTCTACGACACCACCCTGTGGCCGCTCACGGTCACCAAGGCCGGCTGGACGTCCGCCGACCGCGTCGGCGGTGCCCGGGCGCGCGACGCGGTCGGTGCCATCCAGCTGGAGATCCGCGCCTTCGACGGCGTCAGGCTGCAAGACATCACGATGGATGCCCTGCGCCTGCATCTCGCCGGTGATTCCAGTGTGGCCGATACGCTCTATGAGCTGCTGGCCAACAACGTCGCGCAGGTGTCCATCCGCAATCCGGACACGCCGTCCCAGCCGCCGGCGATCCTCCCGGCCGGCTGCATCACGCCGGTCGGGTTCGGCCCTGACGAGCATATGCTGCCGCATCCCACGCGGACATTCGCGGGATTCAGTCTGCTCCTCGAGCTCTTCGCCTTTCCCGAGAAATTCCACTTCGTCGATGTGCAGGGATTCGGCGCGGCCCTGCGCGCCGTCGGTGCCACCGATCGCGTCGAGGTCTCCTTCCTCCTCACCCCCTTCGAGCGCGCGGAACGACGGCAGGGGCTGGAACTCGGCCTCTCGCCACGCAGCTTCCGCACCAACGCCACGCCGGCCGTCAATTTGTTCGAGCAGTCGGCCGAACCGATCCTGCTCACCGAACGGTCGTTCGAGTATCCGGTCATCGCCGACGCGCGGCGGCGTCTGGAAGTCGAGGTGTGGTCCGTCAACCGGGTCACGCTCGTCGAGCACGATGAGCAGGCCCCCCGCGACGTGGCACCGCTGTACTCGCATCGCCACGACGTCACCGGCGCCGACGACGACGTGTTCTGGCGCGTCGCGCGCCGCCCGTCGCTATGGCGCACCGATCGCGGCACCGACCTGTTCCTCAGCCTCTCCGACCTGTCGGGCGAGCTCCGCGCGCCGGATGTCGATGTGGCCTCCGTGCACGTCACCTGCTTCAACGGTGACCTGCCGCAGCGCCTGCCGTTCGGTGTCGATGAGCGCGGCGACTTCGAACTGGTGAGCGGCGGACCGCTTCATCGCATCGCCTGCGTCGTGAACCCCACGAAGTCCGTCCAGCCCGCGCTGGGGAAAGCGCTGCTGTGGCGCATGATCTCGTCGCTGTCCCTCAATCACCTGTCGTTGGTCGACGGCTCCCCCGAGGCCCTGCAGGAGATGCTGCGCCTGCACAATGTGAGCAACACGCTCAGCGCCGAACGGCAGATCGACGGGCTCGTGGGCGTGCGCAGCGAAGCCGCGTTTGCCCGCGTGACCGCGCCGCACGGCACCGCCTTCGCGCGCGGGCGCCAGATCGACCTCGAGTTCGACGAGGAGCAGTTCGCCGGTGGCGGCATGTTTCTGGTGGCCAGCGTCCTCGAGCGCTTCCTCGCGCTGTACACGTCGATGAACAGCTTCACGCGGGTGTCCGTGCGCTCGCGGCAGCGCCGCCGCCCCGTCGTCGAATGGCCCGCACGCGCCGGCTGGCGGGCATTGCTGTGACCACCACCGCGCGCGAGCGCCTCGAAGACGCCCTCGACCGGGACGGCACCGGGTTCGAGTTCGTCCAGGTGATGCGGCTGCTCATGCGCCTCTACCCCGAACGCGCCGCCGTCGGGGGGTGGGACGATCCCGCCCGCGAAGTGGTGCGCATCACGGTCCCCCCCTCGCTGGCGTTCCCGCCGTCCGAGATCGCGTCCATTGCGATTCCCGAGCGGGATCCGCACACCCAGTCGGTCGTGGCGCCCGCCCAGCTCGCGGTGCGCTTTCTCGGACTGACCGGGCCGCAGGGGGTGCTGCCGCATCTGTACACACAGCATGCCGCCGAGCGCACGCGCGCGCGCGACACCGCGTTCCGCGACTTTCTCGATCTCTTCCACCATCGCGCGATCTCGCTGTTCTACAGCGCGTGGGAACGGCACCACTCCGCCGTGGCCGCCGAGCGAGGCGCCGAGGATCGTCTGCGGTCGCACCTGCTCGATGTGGCTGGCCTCGGCACACCGGCGGTCCAGCGCGCGTCGGCCATTCCGGTCGCGTCCCTGGCCTTCTACGCCGGCCTGCTCGCGCTGCGGGCACGCCCCGCCGTGGGCATGGCGCAACTCATCAGCGATTACTTCGGCGTCCCGGCGCAAATCGAACAGTTCGTCGGCGCGTGGCAGACGCTGCCCCACGGCGGACAGCAGTGCATCGGCGCCGACGATGACGACGGCCGCCTCGGCGCCGGCGTGATCGGCAACGCCATTTACGATCCCATGTCGCGCGTTCGGCTCCGGCTCGGTCCGCTCACACGCGCGCAGTTCGACGGCTTTCTCCCCGGCGGACCGGCCCACGAGCCGCTGCGCCACCTGGCGCGCCTCTACGCCGACGATCACGTCGGGGTCGAAGCGCAGCTCGTGCTCGCGCACGATCACGTGCCCGGCACCATGCTTGGCGCACCCGATACCCCCGCCCTCGGATTCGGCAGCTGGCTCCGCACCAAGCCAGCCGTGCGCGATGCGGATGACGTACAATTGACCCTATGCTGATCTGTGCCGCTGTCCTACTGTTTCTCGCGTCGTTCGACCCCCTGCTGACGGAGTTGTCATGGCTGTGAACCTGCGTGGCCTGATTGCCAAGCTCAACGCTCCCACCCGAAGCGCCGTCGAAGCGGCTGCCGGGCTCTGCCTGTCGCGCACCAACTACGACGTCGAGATCGAACACTTTCTCGTCAAAGTGCTCGACCACAACGACGGCGATCTCGCCGCCATCCTGAAGCATTTCGGGATCAACCGGTCGCGGCTCGCCGATGACCTGGCGCGCGCCCTCGACCGCATCAAAACAGGCAATGCCCGCACGCCCAGCCTCAGCCCGTCGCTCGTCTCGATGCTCAGCGAAGGGTGGCTGCTGGGCTCGGTCGAGTTCGGCGCCCCGCGCGTACGCACCGGTCATGCCCTGCTGGCCCTGCTCAGCGTCGGCGAACTGGCGCGCCTGGCACAGGACATCAGCAAGGAATTCGAAAAGATTCCGGCCGATGTGCTGAAGAAGGACTTCGTGACGATCACAGCACCGTCCAGCGAAGCCGCCGCCGAACTGGGCGCCATCGACAACGCCGCCTCGAGCGCCAGCGCCTCGAGCGGCAGCGGCACCCCGAAGGCCGGCGGACGCACCCCGAATCTCGATCAGTACACCGTTGACCTCACCGCCAACGCCAAGGCCGGCAAGATCGACGCCGTGCTCGGACGCGACTTCGAAGTGCGGCAGGTGGTCGACATCCTGACGCGGCGGCGGCAGAACAACCCGATCCTCGTCGGCGAAGCCGGCGTGGGCAAGACGGCCGTCGTGGAAGGCTTCGCACGCCGCATCGCCGAAGGCGATGTGCCGCCCCCGTTGCGCAACGTGTCGCTGCGCTCGCTCGACCTGGCCATGCTGCAGGCCGGCGCGGGTGTGAAGGGTGAGTTTGAGAACCGCCTCAAGGGACTCATCGAAGAGGTGAAGAACTCCCCGACGCCGATCATTCTCTTCATCGACGAAGCGCACACCATGATCGGCGCCGGTGGCGCCGCCGGCCAGAACGACGCGGCCAACCTGCTCAAGCCGGCCCTCGCCCGCGGTGAACTGCGCACCATCGCCGCCACCACCTGGAGCGAGTACAAGAAATTCTTCGAAAAGGATCCGGCCCTCTCGCGTCGCTTCCAGCTCGTAAAGGTCGATGAGCCCACCGAAGACGTGTGCTGCGTCATGATGCGCGCCGTCGTGCCGTCGCTCGAGAAGCACCATGCCGTGCGCATCCTCGACAGCGGCATGGAAGCCGCCGTGCGGCTCTCACACCGCTACCTCCCCGACCGGCAGCTCCCCGACAAGGCCGTGAGCGTGCTCGACACCGCCTGCGCGCGCCTCAACCTCGGTCAGACCGCCACGCCCGGACCCATCGAAGACGCCCGACGCACGCTGGACGACATCGCGCTGCAGGATCGCGTGCTCACCCGCGAGCAGGTGGCGGGAGCGGACCACAAGGAACGGCTCGCCGAACTCGCGACGCGTCGTGCGCAGGTGCAGGAATCGCTGGCCGCGCTCGAAGCACGCTGGGGCAGCGAGAAGGCGCTCGTGGAGAAGATCCTCGGCGTGCGCGATGCGCTCATCGCCGAGGCGGACAATGCGGACCAGAGCGCGGCCGACGCACTGCGTGCCGAGTTGAACGGCCTCAGCGCCGAGCTCGAAACGCTGCAGGGCGAGACGCCGCTCATGCGCGTGTTCGTCGATGCGTCCATTGTCGGGGAAGTGATCTCCGGCTGGACCGGCATCCCTGTGGGCAAGATGATGAGCGACGAACTCGGCACCATGCTCGAGCTCGAGAAGCACCTTGGCGCGCGCGTCATCGGACAGGACCATGCGCTCCTCGACATCTCGCGCCGCGTCCGCACGTCGAAGGCGGGCATCGAGGATCCGAACAAGCCGAAGGGCGTGTTCATGCTCGTCGGCCCCAGCGGCGTCGGCAAGACCGAAACCGCGCTGGCGCTCTCCGATCTGCTGTACGGTGGCGAACGGAACATCATCACCATCAACATGTCGGAGTTCCAGGAAGCGCACACGGTGTCCACGCTCAAGGGGTCGCCCCCGGGCTACGTGGGCTACGGCGAAGGCGGGGTGCTCACCGAAGCCGTGCGCCGTCGTCCGTACAGCGTGGTGCTGCTCGACGAAGTGGAGAAGGCGCACCCGGATGTGCTCGAACTGTTCTTCCAGGTGTTCGACAAGGGCGTGATGGATGACGGCGAAGGCCGCGAGATCAACTTCAAAAACACGATCATCATCCTCACCACCAACGCCGGCACCGAGACGATCATGAAGCTCACCGCCGATCCGGAGACGATGCCGTTCCCGGATGCCATGGCGAAGGCGCTCAAGCCGGAACTCGATGCGGTCTTCAAGCCCGCGTTCCTGGGACGTATGGTGATTGTGCCCTACTATCCGGTGCGTGACGAGAACCTGAAGCAGATCGTGCGCCTCAAGGTCGGCAAGATCGGACGCCGCCTGCGCGAAACGCACCGGCTCGAGCTGCGCCACGACGAAACGCTCATCGCGCAGGTGGCGGCGCGCTGCACCGAAGTCGAGAGTGGCGCCCGCAACGTCGACAACATCCTCAGCAACACGCTGCTGCCGGAAATCTCCCGCATGCTGCTGGCGGCGATGGCCGAAGGGATCCGCCCGAACGCCCTGCGCGTGGGAGTGGCCGACGACGGCGACTTCACGTACGAGCACGTGACTGACGGCGCCACGGCATAAGGCGCCGGTGAATCGACGCGACCGGAGGACGCACGCATGACATGGTCACAGGACAATCGCCCGTTCCGGCTCAAGACCCCGCTGGGGCAGGACGCGCTGATGCTGCAGGACTGGGAGGGGGATGAGGGTCTCTCCACCCTGTTCTGCTTCCGGGTGATCGCGCTCAGCGAGCGGGACGACATCACGGCCAGCGACCTGCTCCTCAAGAGCGTATCGCTCTCCCTGCGGCTGCCCGACGGTACCGACCGCACGATCTACGGCGTGGTGAGCCGGCTCCAGCGCGGCAGCCGCTCCGTGCAGGGGCTGGTGTCGTACGAGCTCGAGATCCGGCCTCCGCAGTGGGTGCTGTCACTCGACGAAGGCTTCGAGATCTTTCAGAAGATGTCGGCGCGGGAGATCGTCGACCGGCTGTTCACCGGCATGGACTTCGCATGGAAGCTCACACGCACCCTCGATCTGCGGCCGGCCTGCTTCCGCTATCGTGAAAGCCGCTGGCATTGCGCGGCCCGCCTGATGGAGCAGGAGGGGGTGTGGTTCCGCTTCGATCATCTGAACGGCAACGCCCAACTGGTGTGGAGCGACAGTGTGGCGTCAGCCAAGGTGGCGTGGGGCGTCGACAAACTCCACGAGGGACGGGTGCAAACGGGCCAGCTCCAGCTCACCTCACTGCGCGTCGACGCCAACCCGTTCGTGGCCAGTACACACCTGCGCACCGCCAGCGAATTCCTCGCGCAGAAGAACGTGCACGACACCACGAGTTCGTCGGGCGCCTTCACGCCGCCCGCCAAGACGACCGCCTATCTGTTCGACCAGCAGATCGGATCGCAGCACGAACCTGGCACGGCCCCCAGCAAGCTCCCCACGGATGCGAAAACGTATTCGCGGCTGCGACAGGAACTCGCCGAGGTGAATGCCGAGGTGTTTCTGGGTACCAGCACGGCCGTCGGTCTCGAACCGGGGGCCAAAGTCACCATGGTGTGCAACAGCAACGAAAGCATGAGCGGCGAGCTCGTCATCACCGCCGTGCACCACCGTGGCAGCAACGGCGACTACTTCTCGGGGGCGGAGCCAAGCGTCTGGTACCAGAACAGCTTCCGTGGCATTCCGGCCAAGACACCGTACCGCCCTCCCCGGACCACACCGTGGCCGAGAGTGGGTGGGTCGCACACCGCCGTCGTGGTCGGTCCGCCGGGCGACGAGATCTTCACGGACGAATGGGGACGTGTGCAGGTGGTCTTCAAGTGGGACGAGGACCATGAGCTCGATCAGAAGCATGCCTGCTGGGTCCGCGTGGCGTCGGGGTCGGCCGGGCAGCAGTTCGGCAGCGTCTTTCTCCCGCGCATCGGACACGAGGTCATCGTCGAATTTCTCGACGGCAATCCGGACAATCCGATCATCACGGGCAGCCTGTACAACAGCGCCAACCGCCACCCCTGGCCGCTCCCCGACAGCAAGAACCAGAGCGGGGTGCGCACCAAGTCCACACTCAAGGGCGGCGCCGAGGAGTTCAACGAACTCCGCTTCGATGATACGAAGGGCAAGGAGCTGTTCTATCAGCAGGCGCAGTTCGATCTGACCACGCTGGTCAAGAATGACGAGCAACGCACCGTCAAACATGACCGTACGACCACGATCCTGAACAACGACACCAAGGTCGTGGAAGAAGGCTTCGAGAAGACCACCATCTCGAAGGGCGAACAGATCATTACGGTCGCCGACAACAACCGGACCCTGCACGTCGAAAAGGATCATGCCGTCACCGTGAACGGCAACGAGACGGTCACGGTCGCGGGCGACCGCACGATCATCGTCAAGCAGAATCAGGTGCATACGGTGACCGAGAACAACACGGTCACGGTGGACGGTAAGCAATCCACGACGATCAAGCAGAACGACACCACCATCGTCACCGGCGGGGATTCCACACTCACCGTCGACACCGGCAACATCGCGCTCGGCGCCGCGATGGGGAACATCACCATCAAGGCCGACGCCGGCGCGATTATTATTCAGGCCATGCAGAAAATCGAGCTCAAGGTCGGTGGCAGCTCGGTCCTCATCGACATGTCGGGGGTGACGATCAAGGGTCCCATGATCACGATCAAGGGCGACGCGGTGGCGAAGGTCGAAGCCCCGATGGTGCAGCTCGACGCCAAGGCGATGGCGATGATCAAGGGTGGCATCACCATGATCAATTGAGCGACGTCAACATGACCACCCCCACTGCGATCGCGGCGGATCCGCTCGCCGCGCTCACCGCGCCGATCCGCTGGCTCCTCGAACGCGCCGCGCCCGACGACGCGGCCCTCGGCATGGTCGATCCCCGGCACACCCTCGAGCAGCTGTACACGCGGTGGATGCAGGACGGGCACGTGCCGTCGGCCATCCGGCTGACCGCCGCCGCCCTCCCCACCCGCGAAAGCATCTGGTGGGCCTGGGTCTCCGCCCGCTACGCCAGCCAGATGGAGGGAGGCACGCCGCCCACGGCCGCCGTCCACCGCGCCCTGGCGGCGGTGGAGCAGTGGATCGTGCGCCCCGATGAGCCGGCGCGTCTGGGCGCGTGGGAAGCGGGCGAGGCGGCCGGCCTCGATTCACCGGTCGGACTCGTCGCCTCGGCGGTGTTTCTCAGCGGCACCACGGTGGCCCCGCTGAACGTCGCCCCGGTTCCGCCGCCCCCCGGCGTCGCAATGCCGCTGGTCTCGGGCGCCATCTTGCTGGCGGCGATGTCCAACACCCACGCCGATCTGATCCCCCCCACGCTGGTGGCCTTCGCGGCGCAGGGGCTCGAGATCATCAAGCGACTCGGCGGCTGGGAAGCGGCCGTCCAGCTGTCCTTCGACACCCAACAGCGTCAGCGGCTGGAGTACGAACATGCCACCGCCGCGCCGGCACCGAGGTAACGCACGATGGGAATGCCCGCCTCACGGATCACGGACATGCACGTCTGCCCCATGATGACCCCCGGCGTGCCCCCGATTCCGCACGTCGGCGGACCGATCGTCGTTCCCGGGGCGCCGACCGTGCTGATCGCCATGCTCCCCGCCGCCGCGATGGGCAGCATGTGCGTCTGTGTGGGGCCGCCCTCCAGCATCATCAAAGGCTCGATGACGGTGCTGGTGGGCAAGAAGCCGGCGGCCCGTCTGGGCGACAGCACGGCGCACGGTGGCACCATCGTGGTCGGCGCGCCAACGGTGCTCATCGGCGGCTAGCAGGCCCCACGCGGTGATGTCTCCATAATTTCGAGACATCACCGCTACATCATCAAATCAGCAATCCGTCAAGACCGGGCAAACGGCTGCTCCAGACTCGGCGACTGCGGCGTGAACAGCTCCGCGCCGGTCTCCGTAATCACCATGTCGTCCTCCAGACGGATGCCGAACTCGCCCGGGATGTAGATCCCCGGCTCGTCCGAGAACACCATCCCCGGACGCAGCGGCAGCGTGTTGCCACGCACGAGATACGGCCACTCGTGCCCGTCCATCCCCATGCCGTGTCCCACGCGGTGGCTGAAGTACTTGTAGTCGGGACCGAAGCCGGCATCGACGATCACCTTCCGCGCCGCGGCGTCCACCGCTTCGCACGGCACCCCGGGCTTGGCCGCCGCCAGCGCGGCGCTCTGTGCGCGGTGCTCGATCTCGAACACGTCCTTCATGCGCTGCGTCGCCTTCCCCAGCACGAACGTGCGGGAAATGTCCGACGAGTACCCCTCCACCTTGCAGCCACCGTCGATCAGCAGGATGCTCCCCTCGCGCACCACCTGCGGCGTCGCACTCCCGTGCGGCAGCGCCGAGTACTGGCCCACCTGCACGCCGGCGGACCCGCTGTAGCCCAGCTGCTGATGCGCCAGCTGCACCAGCCCCTCGAAGTCGTCCTGCGTCATCCCCTCGGCCAGCGACTTCCAGGCCGCCTCGTACGCCAGCAGTGTCACGGCGCTGGCATGCCGCATCAGCGCCAGCTCGTGCGCGTCCTTCACGATCCGGCAGCCGGCGGTGATGGGCGTGCCACTCACCACCGTCACCCCCGGCACATGGGCGGCGCCGTCGGCGAACACGAAGCGGACCGTCTCTTCGGCCGCGATCGTGGCCGTGGACAGGCCACGCGACGCGAGCCCCTTCCGCAGCAGCTCGTACGGGTTCTCGTGCTCCTCCCACGCCATCACCTCCGCCTCGCGCCCCAGCGGACCGAGATGCGCCTGCTCCATGGCGCGCTCCTCCTCGAACTTGGGGGTGATCAGGAACGCCGCCCCCTTCACCGGAATCACCGCCGCCAGCAACCGCTCGCTGAGCCCCCACTTGATGCCGGTGAAGTACTCCATGCTCGTCCCGCCGGTGAGCATCAGGGCATCGATCCGCTGCTCGCGCATCAACCCGCGGGCCTTTTCCAGCCGCCCCAGACGCTCCGCGACCGAGATCGGCGTGACCCCGTCGCGCATGGGGCGCAGCGCCCGGATGGCCGGCGGCATCGCGACAGGCGGCTGCCCCGCGCCGGCGGCCGCGGCCGCCGCGGGCGTAGCGAGGACCGCACCCGCCATGAGGGTGGAGGCGGATCCCAGAAAATCTCGACGTGTGGCCATGCCGTGCTCCGGTGGTGTGAAAGGGACAAGTGTCTACCTTTATAGCGCTCGAACGCCGGATCGTCGAGAGTATCGACCGGGCGTTCCGGATCGGCGGGTGCGGTTCAGCACACCCGCGTCGCTTTTCATCACTGTGAGGATTCTGTGCTTCTTCCCTTCCTTCGGCGCGTGGTGCCGGCAGGACGGCACGCCACCGCCGTGTGCGGGTTCGCGTTGTCGTTGGCCGCCGCAACACCGCTGATCGCCCAGTCCACCGGCACCGTCGCCGGCCGTGTGGTCGACGCCGACAACGGTCAGCCGATCGCCGCCGCGCAAGTCACCGTGGCCGGCACCCAGCTCGGTCGCGCCACCGGTGATGACGGGCGCTTCACGCTCGCCAACATCCCGGCGGGCGCGCTCACCGTCACCGTCCGTCGCATCGGCTACCAACAGCAATCGCGCGCCATCACACTGGCCGCCGGCGCGTCCGTCACCGTCGACTTCACGCTGACCAAGAGCAGCGTGTCGCTCGCCGGCGTCGTCGTCACGGCCACCGGTGAAGAGCGCAAGAAGGAAGTCGGCAATGCCATCACCACCGTCGGCAGCGCGGACTTCGAACGGGGTGCCGTCGCCAACACGCAGCAGATCCTGCAGGGACGCTCCACCGGCGTCACCATTCAGGCCAACGGCGGCGGTCCCGGCTCCGGCGGCACCATCCGGTTGCGTGGCGTCAACTCGATCACGCAGGGCAACCGCCCGCTGATCTACATCGACGGCATCCGCATGTTCAACGGCAACTCGCCCACCGGCGTCTCCTCGCGCCAGTCCGTGTCGCCGCTCAACGACATCGCGGCGTCGGACATCGATCGCATCGAAGTGGTCAAAGGCCCGGCCGCCACGACCCTCTACGGCACCGAAGCCTCCGGCGGCGTGATTCAGATCTTCACCAAGCGCGGCCGTGAAGGCCCCGCCGTGTGGACGCTCGAAGCCAGCGCCGGCATCAACAGCATGGGCGACTTCGGACCGCGCTCCGATCCGACGCGCATGTTCATCCGCGAATGCCGCGGTCCGAACGTCGTCGATGCCAATGGCGTCGCCTTCGAAGACGCCACCTGCCCCGAAAGCGGGTCGTGGCTCCAGAACGGCTTCCTCGGCCGCTACTCGCTCGGCGTGCGTGGCTCGGGCAGTGGCATCAACTACGCCATCTCCGGCAACCTCGAGAACGAAGCGGGCGTCCTGCGCGTCGGCAGCAACAAGACCGGCGGCCTGCGCGCGAACATCGGCTTCGCGCCCAGCAAGACCGTCACGCTGGCCCTCAACACGTCATGGCAGCGCCGCAACACGGCGATGGTGTCGGAAGGCAACAGCGCCGACGGCTTCCTCCTGAACGTGTCGCGCGGCCCCGGCTCCAACTTCAAGGGCACCGGCTGCAGCACCGCCACGATCGCCTGCGTGCTCAACGACACGATCTTCTCGAAGTCCAACACCATCGGCGGTGATCACTTCATCACCGGCGGTACCGCCACGTGGAACCCGACGGCGAACATCAGCAACCGCCTGTCCGTCGGCATCGACTACAACAACAACGACATCCGCACCATCAATCCGTTCGGCTTCCTGCGCACGCCGACCGGTGTGTATTACCAGACGCTCTGGAACCGTCAGCTCATGACGGTGGACCTCGCGAGCAGCTGGAAGCAGACGTTCGGCAAGAACTTCTCCGGCACGTCGTCGGTGGGTGGACAGCTGTTCGACAGCCGGCTCAACTCCACCGACCTGCAGGGTGACAACTTCGCCGGCCCGGGTCTCCCGACGCTGATCTCCGCGTCGCTGCGTCAGATCGTCGACGTGAATCAGCAGCGCGTCAT
>CANJOX010000003.1 GCA_947475795.1 Gemmatimonadota bacterium | reverse complement strand
GCTGGGCGAACGTGACAGTGTGCTCGACCTGCGCGTGGCCGTGGCGGAGGCGCGCACGCGCGCGGCCCGCGTGGGGCTGGGATGGGCCACGCAGGACTGCATCCGTGCGCAGGGACGCATCACCGACCGCGGCTTCCTCGGGGTGGGACGTCGGGTGGAGCTGTCGGCGCGCGCCTCGAAGATCGGCGTCGGGGCGCCGGCCGGGTTCGCCCCCGCGCTTTGCTCCGGCGCGCTCCGCGTCGACCCGTTCAGTGAGCGGCTCAACTACTACGTCGGCACCACCGTCACGAACACACGCTTGTTCGGGCTTCCCGTGCAGCCGGTGTTCGCGCTGTACAGCGAACGGCGAGGCGAACCGTTCGCGTATCTGCGCGAGACGGGCTTCGGGTCGCTGGTCGAACTCGCACGGCAGTTCTCCCCACGCACCGCCGGGACCGCCGGCTTTCAGTACGAGAACGGCAAGACGACCACCGATCCTGCGGTCTCCTGCGCGCGCTTCGGCCAGTGCCGCCCCGAGGACTTCCAGCTCTCGCTGTTCGGGCGCGGCGTGGGGATCGTGAGCGGCACGGTCACGCACGATCGCACCGACGATCCCACAAGCCCTGCGCGCGGCTGGAGGCTGCGGGGCGAGGCGCGCGCCGGTCAGACGTTCTCGCCGTTGGTGGAAACGTTCACCTTCTACCGCGGGACCGGCGACGCCTCCACCTACCGCCGCGTGGCGGGCGGGGTGGTGGGCGTGCGGGTGCAACTGGCGCGTGCCTTCGCCCCCGGCGCCGCACTCGTGGATGGCTCACCGCTCCTCCCGCAGCAGGAACGCCTGTTCTCGGGCGGGCAGAACTCGGTGCGCGGCTATCAGCAAAATCTGCTGGGGCCGCTGGTCTATGTGGTCACCGATGTCGATGAGACCACCGGCCCCGCCGGCGAGCGCGTGGTCGTGGCGCGCGAGAACACCGGCTATCGCGCCGTCCCGCGTGGCGGCACGGCGCTGCTGGTGGCCAACCTCGAGTGGCGTCGCGGGTTCCGGCTACTCGCGGAGCAACTGCAGTTCGCGGCCTTCGTCGATGCCGGTAACGTGTGGGAGACGCGCTCCGAGGGGTTCCAGTGGGGCAACCTGCGCGCCACGCCGGGGCTGGGCCTTCGCATCGTGACGCCGCTGGGCCCCTTCCGCATGGACATCGGCTACCGCCCGTACGAACCGCGCGCCGGACGGGCCCTGTACTTCACCGCCGGCGACGGGCAGGGCACCACGGGGCAGATTCTCTGCGCCAGCCCGCGCGCCACGCCGGAGCAAGGCGTCCCCTCGATCTTCGAGTGCCCCAACAGTTTCCGCCCCCCCACGGGGCGCGGCGTCCTGTCGCGGCTCGCCTTCCACTTCGGCTTGGGGCAGGCGTTCTGATGCCCCCCGCGATGTCGGCGCGCCAACGGCGCTTCTGGTGGGTGGCCGCCATCCTGTTGGGGACGGGCGGTGGCGTCACGCTGGCCTACCTGCTCGCCACCGGCACGGAGCGCGGCCGCCGCGTGGTGCTGAGTGCGGCGATCTCGCGGGCGAACGCGGTCTTGCATGGCCGCGGATCGCTGCGCGTGGGGGTGCTGCGCGAGGTCGGCGTGGGGCGCATCGTAGCCGAGCAGGTCAGCCTCGTGGATACCGCCGGGGTGCCCATCGTCACCGCCGAGTACCTGGACGGCGCCCTCGATGTACGGACGCTCTTGGACCGGGCGATCCATGTCCGGCGGTTGTCCGTGCGCGGCCTCCGGCTCGATCTCCGCAAGGACGACGCGGGCCCCTGGAACATCGCGTACCTCATCGCGGGGGATACCGTCACGCGCCCCCGTGGGGCGCCCGGCTTCGGCGACGATGTGCGCATCGATTCGCTCGTGGTTGACGACGTACGGCTCACCACGATCGCGCCGTGGGCGCCGCACCCGGTGTTCACGGGCGCGGCGCGCGACAGCGTGATCGCGGTGCGCGACAGTCTGCACGATCTCGTGCCAGGCCCCGCTGGCGGCTGGCGCGAACGTCGCCGCATCACCCTCGATCGCGTCCGGGCGCACGACGCCGTCATCGTCGATGCGCAGCGGCGCCCCGCCTCGGTGCAACTCGACAGCCTGCGCGGCGTGATCTCCGATCCGCCGGTGCGCGTCGTGCAGGCCGGCGGCCAGCTGCGCTGGACCTCCGACTCGCTACAGCTCGACCTCCCCGACGTGCAGCTCCCCGCGTCGCATGGCCGCGTGACGGGGACCGTCGCGTGGAATGAGCCCGGTCCGCTGCGCTACGACGTCGTGATCGCGGCGGATGCCGGCCTCTCCGATCTGGGGTGGATCTGGGACGTGCTCCCCACCGACGGGCGTGGCACCGCCACCGTGCGCATGCGCACGCTCGCGAATCCCGACGATGTGGCGTTCACCCTGAGCGCGCTCGACGTCGCGAGCGGCGCGTCGAGGATCACCGGTGACATCGAGGTGGTGCTCGAGCCGGCGGTCATGCGCCTGCAGGGCGTCGATCTGGCGTTCGCGCCGCTGGAGAGCGCGCTGCTCCGCCGGCTGAGCTACGACGCGCTGCCCGCCGAGATCCGGGGCCTGTTGACCGGCACGCTGGTGGCCACACAGGGCGGGCCACTGACCGCCTTCCGCATGGATCGGCTGGCGGCGCGCTTTACCGACGCCCGCGTGCGCGGCGGGGCGGTGTCATCCGTGGCGCTCGCGGGGACGGTGTCGATCGGCGACCGTCCGCGCGCCACGAACATGACCGTCACCGACGCGCGCCTCGACCTGCGTTCGGTGCAGGCGCTGTCGCCGTCACTCGTGCCGCCGCTGCCGGCGGTGGACGGGATCGTCACGGCGCGGGGGCAGATCCGCCTGGCCGACCTGTCCGCGGTGGACCTCGCGGACATGGCACTCACGTGGCGGGATGGCACCGGTACGGAGTCCACCGTGCGCGGTGATCTCCGGGCGCGCTTCGGGGGGGCCTTCGCGCGCACCCCCGAGGTGCACGCCGCGCTGCAGCTCGCCCCGCTCGCGATGCGCGCGCTCGCGCGGATCGACACCACCCTGCCGGTGCGCGGTACGCTCTTGGGGCGCGTCACGGTGGACGGGCGCACGGATGCACTGGTGTGGAGTGCGGCGCTCCACGCGGTGGACGACGCACCGGGGGGGCTGGCGGCTGGCATGGCTGCCGACACCGCGGGCGCGGCGCCCGGAGATGCGGTGGTCATGCGCGGCACCGCGGCGCTCGACGGGACCGCGTGGCGACTGGCTGCCGACGGCGCGCTGGACCGGTTCGATCTCCGTCGCTGGATGGGGAACCCCACCGTTCCGCACACGGCGCTCGACGGCCCGTGGCGGTTCGCGCTGCGGGGCGATCGCGCGGCGGTGGCGCCCGGCGCGGGCACCCCGGTCCTCGCACCGCCGGTGCCGCTCACGGGCATGCTCGCGCTGGCGTGGCAGCAGCGCGCCGGCCGCGCATATCCGGCGTTCGACCTCGCGGGCGCCGCGTCGCTCGGCGCCGATCGGCTGGTGGTCGATTCCGCCCTCGCGCACCTCGGCGGCGTGACGCTCGACGTGCACGGGGCCCTCGCGCGCGACGCGGGCGGGCTCGACACGCTGCAGCTGGCGGTGCGCGCCGATTCGCTGGGCGCGCTCCGGACGGAGATGGAGCGCGTGGCCGCGATGCTCGAGCCGGTGGATAGCACCGCGGCCGCGTCGGTCCGCGCGCTGGCCGTCGACTCGCTCGCCGGAGATCTCTCGCTCTCGGGCTACCTGTACGGCAGCCTCGCCGACGCCGGGGCCACCGCGGCCCTCGGCGCGAGCGCGGTCCGCATCGGCGCGGTGCAGGTGGGTCGTCTGTTCGGATCGGTGCAGGCGGACCACGTGTTCACGCGCCCCACCTTCGAAGGCGCCGCCACGGCCGACGACGTGGACGGCCTCGGCGCGATCCGCCTGCAGTCGGTGGCCTTCCGCGTGGCGGACGCCAACCCCGACAGCGGCCGCCTCACGCTCGACGTGAGTTCGGCCCGCGACGCCCATCTCGTGGCGCGCGGGGCCTTCCAGCGCGCGCCGTCGCGGTTGGCCGTCGCTCTCGACTCCCTGCGCCTGTCCTACGCCGATGTGGTGTGGCAGAGTGCGCAGCCCATCGTGGTGCAGCAGGATTCGCTGGGCCTGCGCCTGCTGCCGCTCGAGCTGCGCTCGAACGCCGCCGGCATCCTGCAGGCCTCGGCCGACATTCCGCGGGATCGTGCGGTCACGGGCGCGTTGCGTCTCGAGCAGTTTCCCGTGGGTGAGATCGCCGCGTTGCTGGCCGGGACGACGCCGTTTCAGGGTACCGTCAGCGGTACCGCACAACTCGATGGCGTGCGGCTCGCGCCGCGGCTCGCGTGGACCCTGCGCGCCGATTCACTCGGTGTACCGGGGCTGCGCGTCCCCACCATCAATGCCACGGGGAGCTACGCCGACCGGCGGCTCGTGGCGCAGGCGGTTTTGCGGGATTCCATGGGGGGCGCGCTACGGGCGGAGGCCCGCGTGCCGATTGACCTCGCGCTCACGTCGGTCGCCACGCGGCTGCTGTCGGATCAGGTCAACGCGGAGCTGACGGCCGACTCCCTGCGGTTCGAGGGGCTGCCGCTGGCCCTCACCGGTGTGCGGCGACTGCGCGGGCGCCTGTCGGGGCAGCTGGCCATCGGCGGCACGGTCGATCACCCCGTGGCGCGCGGCACGATGACCGCCGACGGCGTCGGGGCCCTCATCGACGATCTCGGGATCGAGCCGATGGGCGGCCGCGTCGTGCTCCGGGCGGCCGAAGACTCGCTGATTCTCGAGTCGTTCCGCGTGCAGACCGGCGGCGTGCTCGATACCATCGCCGCGTCCGGCGCGCTGCACTTCCACGCCGGCGAACCGTCCACGGTCGCGCTGCGGGTCTCGGCCAACAACGCCGCGCTCTCGCGACAGCGCGATGGCACAGATCTCGATCTCAGCGGCGCCCTGCGGCTCGAGGGGCGGCTCACGCGGCCGGTGCTCAGCGGCGCGATCACGATTCCGCGCGCCAATCTCGTGGTGGATCCACTCAGCGCCCGCAGCGCGCTCGACCTGTCTTCCGAGGCGGCACGCGCGCTGCTCGGCGCCGATGAGGTGCCCGTGGCCGAAACCGCGGCGCAATCACTCGCCGCGCTCGGCGCCTTGCTCACGGTGCAGAACGCGCGGGTCGACCTTGGCGCCGACGTCTGGGTGCAGACCCCGGAGTCGCGCGTAAACATCGCCGGCGGGCTCGCCATCGCCATGAGTGGCGAGCGGCTCGCGCTCGACGGCGAGGTCACGGCCAACCGCGGCCAGTACCGGCTCGATCTCGGGGTCGTGAGCCGCAGCTTCAGCGTCGATTCCGGCCGCGTACGCTTCTACGGGAGCAGCGAAATCGCCCCGACGCTCGACATCAGCGCCACGAATGTGGTGCGCATTGCGGGCGGCGGTGCGGTGCCGGTACGGGTGCACATCGGCGGCACTTACGACGTCCCGGTGCTCACGCTCTCCAGCACCGATCCGCTGTACGCCAGCGCGCCGGAATCGGAAATCATTTCACTGCTGATTTTCGGCGCGCCCACGTTCGCGCTGGACGGCCAGAGTCAGAGCACCGTGCGCGCCGTGACCGGTGTGTTGCTCCCCTCGGTGGGCGGCGCCGTGGAAGGGGCGCTGCAGCGGTTGCTTCCCGGTGTGAACACGATTCAGGTGAGCACCGCCGGCGGACAGTCCACACAGGATCTGGGTGCGTTCTCGTTGCTCGATAACCTCAGCATCAGCGCGGGCAAGCAGCTTGGCCCGCGCACCTTCCTGCGCCTCAACACGGGGGTGTGTCGCGGCGGCACCACCTCGCTGCGCGGGGCCTCGCTCTGGGCAGGCATCGCCGCCGAGTATCGCTTCGCGCGCAATCTCTCCGGGCAGATCGGTGTCGATCCCGGGGCGTCACCGTGCACGCAGCTCGGCACCAACGGCTTCCCGCGTCTGCAGTTCGGCTTCGACCTGTTCCGTGAGTGGATCTTCTAACGGCTCACGGCCGCCTTCTGTAGCCGCTGCCACGCGCGCCCCACGAGGGCCGTGGCGCCACCGGCCAGCGCGCCAAGGGTGGCGGCGAAGGTAATGATCGGTTCGCGCGTCCCCTCGTCGCCCAGCAGCACCGCGAGCAGCTCGCGTCGCATTTTCATCACCACCGGTGAGGCCACCCGGATGCTGTTGAAATGGCGGTCGTAGCGTGCCCCCACCCCTTCGATGAGGGCGGCGGTGCGTGCGAAGTACACGAGTTCCCCCGGCAGCACGATCGGCCAGTTGAACAGCTCGCGCATCACCCGGTCGGCGATCGCGCGGGTACGCTCTTCCATCGCCGTTTCCTGGTACGCGATGTCCAGCAGTACGCGCACGAGGTCCCGCATCGCGTCGCGTGACGTCCCCGGCGCCACCATGCCGAGCGCGAAGAACCCGTCGGCGGTCCCCTCGGGGTCGCGCCGGATCGCCGCGATGATCGTGTCGAAGAGCGCCTTGCGCGTGGGGATCTCCACGTCGATCACCATGCCGAAGTCCAGCAGCACGATGCGTCCCTGTGCATCGACCAGCAGGTTGCCCGGGTGCGGGTCGGCGTGGAACACCCCGTCGCGCAGCATCATGCGGGCATACGTCTCGATCAGTGTTTCCACGAGCGTCCGCGGCGACACCACGCCACGCGCAATCTGATCGTCCAGCGCGTCGATGCGCGTGCCCGCGAGATACTCCAGCACGAGCACGTCGCGGCGGGTGAGCGCCGTCTCCACCTGTGGAATGCGCAGCCGCGGTTCGTCGGCAAAGCGCTCCCGCATGCGCAGGCACTGCATCGCTTCGCGTTCGAAATCCATTTCCTCGCGCACATGGCGCTCGAATTCGTCGAGCACCACCAGGAACCCCCGCACGTGATGATGCGGGAAGCGCGCGTACACGGCGTTCACGATGGCACGCGCCAGCCGCACGTCGCGCACCACGATCGCCTCGACGTTGGGGCGCAGCACTTTGACCACCACCTCGCGCCCCTGATAGCGCGCCCGGTGCACCTGTCCCAGCGAGCCCGCTGCCAGCGGGATCGGGTCGAGACCGTCCACCACCGACTCCGGGGCCGCGCCCCACGCCGCGGTCAGCGCGCGGTGAATGTGGGGCCAGGGGACCGGCGGCACACGGTCGGTGAGGGTGCCCAGGGCCGCCAGATACGGCTCGGGGACCAAGTCGGCGCGGGTGGCGAAGATCTGTGCCAGCTTCACGAAGGCCGGCCCGAGCGCGGCGATATCGTGCACCAGCTGGCGCGCGCGCCGTGCGTGGAAGGCGGGCGTCCGCACGGCGCCCGCCCCCGCGCGGATCCAGCGCCGGCGATCCCGCGTGAACGAGACCACCAGCGGCACCGCGCGCCACAGAATGACGACAAGGCGGGGGAGATCACGCCAGAACATGCAGCCCCGCGTCGCGGATCAGTTGATCGGCATCGATCGCCGCCAGACGGGAGCTCTCGCCCCAGAGCTGCTCGCCCGCGGCGTCGTCGTGTGCGGCGCGCGACGGCTCCACGCGGCGGCGCTTCACCCAGTACTGCCCCGACACGCGGCACCCCTCGTCGGCAGCGGCCAGCCAGACCGCCGTGTCGGCACCCCGCTCCGGGGTGATCGAGATGAGGTCCATGATGCGGCGCTGCAGCATCCCCATACGGCCGTTGTTGGTCGCGAACCGGGTGGACACCACGCCCGGGTGCAGCGCCTGTACCACGAGGCGCGAGGCATCGAGACGCCGCGCGAGCGCGCGCGTGAACCAGATGTTGTACAGCTTGGAGTCCGCGTACTGGCGCCAGCCGGTGTAGTCGCGCGTGCGCTGCAGGTCGTCCAGCCCGGGGCGGGCGTTGTGGTGCGCGCGGCTGGACACGCACACCACACGGGCCGGGGCGCCGGGCCGCGCGGCGGCCGACAAGGCCGGCAGCAACAGCAGCGTGAGCGTGAAGTAGCTCAGGTGATTGAGCGCGAACGTCCGCTCATGGCCATCCGCGGTGGTCTCACGCGTCAGGAAGAGCGCGCCGGCGTTGTTCACCAGCACGTCGATCTGCGGCACCGTGGCCAGCAGTCGGTGGGCCAGCGCGCGCACGGCCGACTGGTCGCTCAGGTCAGCAATCTGCCATGTCACGGTGCGGCGTCCGGTGTCGCGCATGATCTCGTGCGCGGCCTCGGCGGTTTTGGCTTCGTTGCGGCCGACCATCACGACCGACGCGCCGGCCTGCACGAAGGCGCGCACCGCCGCCTTGCCGACGCCGTCGCTGGCGCCGGTCACGACCACGGTTTTTCCGGCCAGCGCACTGAGGGGGGAGGCGATCGGCATGATGTAGTTCAGGGTAACGGCGGGCGGTCGGGATACGAATACCCGCTGCGTCGCCGGCGCATCACCTCAACGATGCACGAACGTCATCGGTTCGCGGCGAACCGCGATCCGATGACGTGAGTGTTCCGGCCGCGCCGCGCCGAGGGGCGGCGCGCGCTCAGTTCGCGATGGCGGCGATGGCGATGGGGCCGAGCGTGCCCGCCGTGGCCGTGGCCGTCTGCGGACCCGCGGACGGGCCCAGCGTCCAGCGCACCGAGACTTCGCCCAGCGCATTGGTGACCGCCGACTGCGGCGAGATGCTCCCGCCGCCGCTGGTGATCGCGAGGGCGACGGTCTGCCCGGGAATGGGCACGTTGGAGCCGCCGGTGACGCGCAGCACGATCTGGACGGTCAGCGCCGCGCCGGCCTTGGCGGTCTGGTTGTTCCCCTGCGCGATCACGAGCTCGCTCGGCAGGATGCCGGTCGCGCTGATCGTGACCGGGTCCAGCCCGGGGGCGGTGCCGGTGAGGGTCTGCGTGGCTGCGCCGGGCCCGAGCGTCCAGCGCGCCTTCACCTCGCCGTTCGCATCGCTCACCACGGTACCCGGGTCCACCGAGCCACCACCCGCGAGCACGTTGAAGCTCACTGGGATCTTCGCGATGGGGGCGCCGTCGGTGCCGATCACGCGCAGCACGACCGCCGTCGGCAACAGGGTGCCGGCGGCTGCGGTTTGCAGGTGTCCCTGCACGATCGTCAGCCGCGCCGCCGTGGGGGGTTCGACGGTTTTGGTGCAACCGGGGAACGCCAGCAACGTCGGGACGGCCGTGAACAGAACGGCAAGCAGATGGGTGGGTCGTGCGGAACGCATGGTCAGGTCGGTCGTGGGTTCTCCTCTCCATAGGCGAGTATCGGCTGGACATGGTCAGGAGTTGAGGCCCGTGATGCAGAGGCTCCTCGCCGCACCTAGATTCCACGGGCCATGACCGTCACTCCCTTGCACGCCCCACGCCCGGTCCGGTCTGCGGACGCCGAGGCGAATGCCGATGCCCCCGTCGGGGTTCGCTGGCCCACCGGATTGGGCCCGGACGCTCCCCCCCGCCGCAACCCGGGCACCGCGCTCGATCTCGCGTTGGTGCGCGGCCTCCGGATCAATCGCAGCGCCGTCGAACGCCGCGCGGCCTCGCTCCCCGGACGGCGTTCGGTGAAGAAAGAGTGGCAGGCGGCCTGGCTGCTGCGCGCCATCACCTGCATGGATCTCACCACGCTGGCCGGCGACGACACCCCCGGCAACGTGCGCCGGCTGTGCGCGAAGGCACGCCACCCGATGCGCGCCGACCTCATCGAGTCCCTCGGCGTTCGCGATCTCGGCGTCACGGTGGGCGCGGTGTGCGTCTATCACCAGTACGTCGCCACGGCGGTCGACGCGCTGCGGGGCTCCGGGATTCCCGTGGCCGCCGTCTCCACCGGCTTTCCCGCCGGCCTGTCGCCGTTCGAGCAGCGGGTGGCCGAGATCCACGCGTCCGTCGCCGCCGGGGCCGCGGAAATCGACGTGGTGATTACGCGCGCGCATGTCCTGACTGGTAACTGGCAGGCACTCTACGACGAAGTGCGTGCCTTTCGTGACGCCTGCGGCGAGGCGCACCTCAAGACAATTCTGGGCGTCGGCGAGCTCGGCACGCTCACCAACGTCGCGCGCGCGAGTCAGGTGGCCATGATGGCCGGGTCCGATTTCATCAAGACCAGCACCGGGAAAGAAGCGACTAACGCCACGCTGCCGGTGGGGCTCGTGATGACCCGCATGATTCGCGATTTCGGCGAGCGCACCGGCCATGAGGTCGGCTTCAAGCCGGCCGGTGGCATCCGCACGGCCAAGCAGGCACTCGACTGGCTCATCCTCATGAAGGAAGAGCTGGGCGACCGCTGGCTGCGTCCGCATCTCTTCCGTTTCGGCGCCAGCGGTTTGCTGACCGACGTCGAGCGTCAGCTCGAACACTACGTGACGGGCCGCTACGCGGCGGCCCATCGCCAACCCATGGTCTGATCCGCATGGAACCGACGACCAAATCGACGCCGACCACTGTCCGTGAGATTTTCGACGCGATGAGCTACGGCCCCGCGCCGGAGGGCGATGCGCCGGTGCGCGACTGGCTGGCCGGGCGCGCGCATGCGTTCGGGCACTACATCGGCGGGGCGTGGACCGCGCCCACCCCCGACGCGCAGTTCGAGGTGCAGGACCCGTCCACCGGACGGCGCCTCGCGCATGTGGCGCAGGGCAGTGCCGCCGACGTGGACGCTGCGGTGGCCGCGGCGCGCGCCGCGCTCCCGGGGTGGCAGGCGCTCGACGATCACGCCCGCGCCCGCTGGCTGTACGCCATTGCCCGCGGCATCCAAAAACACGCGCGCCACTTTGCGGTGCTGGAGTCGATGGACAACGGCAAGCCGATCCGCGAGACGCGTGACATCGACATTCCGCTCGTCGCACGCCACTTCTCGTATCACGCCGGCTGGGCGCAGCTCCTCTCGGCGGAGTTTCCGGGACAGCACGCCTACGGCGTCGTGGGGCAGGTGATTCCGTGGAATTTCCCGCTGCTCATGCTGGCGTGGAAGGTCGCGCCCGCGCTCGCGGCCGGGAACACGGTGGTCCTCAAGCCCGCCGAATTCACGCCGCTCACGGCGCTGCGTTTTGCGGAGCTGGTGCACGAGATCGGTCTCCCTCCCGGCGTATTCAATCTGGTCACCGGCGACGGCCACACGGGTGCCGCGATCGTGGCCCATCCGGATGTGGACAAGATCGCGTTCACCGGCAGCACCGAGGTGGGACGGAGTATCCGCGTGGCCACGGCCGGCACCGGCAAGGGACTCTCGCTCGAGCTGGGCGGGAAGAGTCCGTTTGTGGTGTTCGAGGACGCGGATCTCGATAGCGTGGTGGAAGGTGTGGTCGATGCGATCTGGTTCAATCAGGGCCAGGTGTGCTGCGCGGGGTCGCGCCTGCTCGTGCAGGAGGGCATCGCCGACCGGCTGCTGGAGAAGCTGCGCGAACGCATGGAGCGGCTGCGCATCGGCCCGCCGCTCGATAAGACGGTCGACATGGGCGCCATCGTGGCCCCGGTGCAACTCGAGCGCATCCGGCAGCTCTGTGCACAGGGAGTCGAGGAGGGCGCCACCTGCTGGCAGCCCTCGTGGGCCACACCGGCCGAAGGGTCGTTCTATCCGCCTACGCTCTTCACCAACGTGGCCCCGTCGGCCACGATCGCGCAGGTCGAGATTTTCGGACCGGTGCTGGTCAGCATGACCTTCCGCACCCCCGACGAAGCGGTGGCACTCGCCAACAACACCCCCTTCGGGCTCGCGGCGAGCGTGTGGAGCGAGAACATCAATCTGGCCCTCGACATCGCCCCCAAGCTCAAGTGCGGCGTGGTGTGGATCAACAGCACGAATCTCTTCGACGCGGCCGCCGGGTTCGGCGGGTACCGCGAATCGGGGTTCGGGCGTGAAGGTGGACGCGAAGGGCTTTGGGAATACCTCACGCCCGTGCGGGCGCACGAGGCGGCGCCGGCACCCGTGCTCGCGCCCCCCGCGCGCGCGGCGGGCCACGACGCCGCGCATCGTGACGTCGCGTCCGCGCACCAGACTACGGCATCGATGCCGCCGCTCGACCGCACCGCGAAGCTCTTCATCGGCGGCAAGCAGGCACGTCCGGATTCCGGCTACGCGCGCGTCGTGGTCGGTCCTGACGGCCACGCGGTGGGGGAGGTCGGCGAGGGGAGTCGCAAGGATATCCGCAACGCCGTCGAGGCCGCACACGCCGGCGGGGCGTGGGCCAAGCTCTCCGGGCATCAGCGGTCGCAAATTCTGTTCTATGTCGCGGAAAATCTGTCGGCGCGACAGCAGGAAGTCGCCGACCGTCTGCGTGCCATGACGGGCGCGACGGGCGAGGACAGCGTGCGTGAAGTCGAGGCGGCCATCTCCCGGCTGTTTACCTACGGCGCCTGGGCCGACAAGCACGACGGCGCCGTGCACGACGTCCCCCTGCGCGGCGTGGCGATGGCGATGCACGAGCCCCTCGGCGTCGTCGGGGTGGCCTGTCCCGATCCATATCCGCTGCTGGGCTTCGTGTCGCTCGTCGCGCCGCTGCTGGCCACCGGCAATCGCGTGATTGCGGTGCCGTCGGAACGGTTTCCCCTTTCTGCCACGGACCTCTACAGTGTGCTGGAGACGTCCGATGTCCCGGCCGGCACCGTCAACATCGTGACCGGAGCGCGCGACGTGCTCGCCAGTGTGCTCGCTGACCATGACGATGTCGATGCAGTGTGGTACGTTGGTTCACAGCACGGCGCCGCCGCCGTGGAACGGGCATCGGCGTCCAATCTGAAACGCACCTGGACGGAATGGGACGGGCGCGAGTGGCTCGATCCGCGCGTGGGTGAGGGACGGGAATTCCTCCGCCGCGCCACGCAGGTCAAGAACATCTGGATCCCGTACGGCGAGTAGCGCGCCGCCGCGAGCGACGTGTGCACGACATGCGACCTTTTTTCGACACCATGATTCAACTTCCGGTCTCACCCGACGCCCTCCGCGATGCCACGTGGGATGACGTCCTGCCGTACTACGACGCGCTCGCGGCGGTGCCGCTCGATACCACCGATGCGGTGGTCGAGTCGTGGCTCCGCACGTGGTCGCGGCTCGATACGCTGGTGGGCGAGGCCGGTTCGCTGGCCATGATTGCCTACACGGGCAACACGGCGGACACGGCGGCGGAACAGGCGTACCTCCGCTTCTCCATGACGATCTTCCCGCAACTGGAAGAGCAGGGCGTGCGCCTCGCCAAACGTCTGCTCGATCTGGGCTGGTCGCGCCCGGATCTCGACACCACGTTGCGTCGGTTCCGCACCGACATCGAGATCTTCCGCGAAGCAAACGTTGCGCGCTTCTCCCAGATCGAAGAGTACTCGGCCGCCTATCAGAAGCTCACCGGCGGCCTCAGCGTCGACTGGGACGGCGCGGCAAAAACCATCCCGCAGCTGCAGCCGTATCTCAAGTCGCCCGATCGTGCGGTGCGCGAACGCGCGTTCCGCCTCGGCGCCGACGCCTACATGGCCAAGCGCGACGAGTTCGCCGACCTGTTCGACAAGATGTACGCGCTCCGCACGGCGGTCGCCACCGAAGCCGGGTTTTCCGACTTTCAGCAGTATTGCTTCGCGGCCAAACATCGGTTCGACTATACGCCGCAGGATACCGCGCGCTTTCACGACGCGGTGCGCACCACCGTGGCGCCGGCCTTCGCGCGCCTCATGGAGCATCGCCGCGCCACGCTGGGCGTGGACGTGCTGCGCCCGTGGGATGTGTCGGTCGATCTCAATGCCGACGAGCCGCTCCGGCCGTTCGCGGACGTGGACACCTTCATCGATCGCGCGAAGAACATCTTCCAGCGCGTCGATCCGGAGCTTGGTGCGCAGTTCGCGATCATGGCCGACGAGCAGCTGCTCGATCTCGAAAGCCGGCCGGGGAAGGCGCCCGGTGGCTACTGCACCGATCTCCCGTTCCGCGGTCGCCCGTTCATTTTCATGAATGCCGTCGGTGTCCCCGACGACGTGCAGACGCTCGTGCACGAGGCGGGGCACTGCTTCCACGATTTCGCCACGCATCGGCTGCCGTTCACATGGCAACGTCGAACCGGACACGAGGCCGCCGAACTCGCGTCCATGAGCATGGAGCTGCTGGCCATGCCCTACTTCGTGGCCCCCGACGGTTACTACACCCCCGATCAGGCGCGGGTGGCGTGGCTGGAGCACCTCGAAGACGTGCTGGGCAGCCTCGTGCACATCGCCAGCGTGGACGCATTCCAGGCATGGATCTACACCGATCCCGCCGGTGCCGACCGCGACGCCCGCGACGCGAAGTGGCTCGAGCTGCGCCGCGACTTCGAGTCAGGGGTAGACTGGACGGGGCTCGAGCGTGAGCGCGTGGGACGCTGGTACCGGCAGCTGCACATCTTCGAACTGCCGTTCTACTACATCGAGTACGGGCTCGCGCAGCTCGGGGCGCTGCAGGTGTTCCGCAACGCGGTGCACGATGCCGGTGACGCCGTGGCGGCCTACAAGCGCTTCCTGGCGCTCGGCGGCACCCGCCCGCTCCCCGAGTTGTACGCCGCCGCCGGCGTCAAGCTGGTGTTCGATGCGGACACCATGGCAGAGCTGGTGGCGTTCGCCGAGGAGCGCATCGCGGCGCTGCGCGCCGGGGCCGACGCCCCGTTTCAGGGCGTGCTGCCGGCGTGAGGGCGCGGTAGGAAACCTTTGGGCGCCATGATCGTATCCGGGGCATGACCCTCTCCCTCGGAGCTTCCATGCGTTTCGTACGACAGGTCGGGATCGCCGCCGTGGTGGCGAGCGTGATCGCCACCCCCGCGCGGGGCCAGGCGCCGATGGCCCAGGCACCTGCGGCCCAGCTGCCCACGGTCCAGCAGGTGTTTGAACACTTCGCCACCGCCGTGGGCGGCCGTGAGGCGTGGGCCAAGGTGCAGGGGCGGAGCGACAAGGGAACCGCGAACATCACCTTCGCTGGTCTCACCGGCGCGTACGAACGGCACACCGGCGCGCCGAACAAGATGCGGATGATCATCGATCTCGGCATGGCCAAGCTCGATCAGGGGTTTGACGGCACCGTGGGGTGGGCGGTGCAGCCCATGGGCGCCGCCACACGCATGCCCCCCGATCAGGAAAAGTCGCTGGCCGAGACGGTCCAGGTCGGCGCGGAGTTTCTCGACGCCGGCCGGTTTGTCAGGGCCTCTGTGGACGCCCGGGAATCGTTCGACGGCGTCGACTGCTACAAACTCTCCATCACCGCGAAGTCCGGGGAGGTTCGCACCGAGTACTTCGAGGTGGCCACCGGACTGCGCCGCGGCGTCATCACGAAGTCCCCGATGGGCGACCAGAAGGCTACGCTTCACGACTACAAGGCGTTCGAGGGCAAGCTGATCCCCACCACGGTCACTCAGAGCACGCCGCAGGGCGATGTGGTGCTCACCACCACCGCGGTGGTGTTTGCGCTCCCCGACCCCGCGCTCTTCAAGGCCCCCGAAGGGATCAGCAAGTAACAAAGGGGCCGGCCAAGCGGGTCGTATCGCGGGGCGCGTGACGTCGGGCTACCGCCCGAGCACGCGCCCCGCGAGCGCAATACCGCTCAGCCACGCGCGTTCCACCGAGGTCCGTACCCGGCGCGTCGCGCCAGCCTCCCCCCAGTCGCCGCAGGCGCCCACACCACGCCCCGCGTCGAACAGGCAGGCGTCGTCCAGCCCCGACGCCACGCGCGCGTAACGCCAACGGTGTGCCACTGCGTGCACCACCGCCCCGTCAATCGCCAGGCGCGCCCGGAGCGCCTCCGACACCTGTGCCGCGATCTCGGCCGGCGTGGCCTCCACGTGCTCGGCGCTCCACGCGCCTTCGCTGTGCACCACCCACGCCTCGTCGGGCAGGCGGCCCGGGCGCACCGACTGCCGCCACGCGCGATGCACACGCGGGTCGTCGCTCTTGGCCAGCCCGTCGCGCAGGGAGGCAGCCACGGCGGCCGACGGCGGCGCGTCGAACACCACCATCGTGCTCCAGCAGGGCAGCATGCGCACGCCGGCCAGCGTCGCGGTCAGGTCGGCCGTCTCGGGCGACGTCCCGAGCAGCGTGACGGCCTGCGGCGCCGGCGTGGCCAGCACCACGATGTCGGCCGTGTGGGTGCCCCCGGTGGCGCCCGTGACCGTCCAGCGCGCGCCGTCGCGCGTCATCGACGCGACCTGCACACCGGTGCGCACCGTGAGATCGGTCGCGAGGTGCTTCGGCAGCGCGTTCATGCCGCGCGCGCCGATGAAGGCGCCGTCGGCCTGCGCCTGCAGCACGCCGTCGGCCTGCCAGGACGTCGCGAACGGCGCCGTTCGGCGGTCGTCCAGACGGAACGCGGGCGCCCCGTGATCGAACTGCCACACCCCCTCGCGCCGTGAGCTCAGCCGGCCGCCCACCCCTCGGCTCTTGTCCAGCACGGTCACGTCGAGGCCGTGGTCGTGCAGCGTCCGCGCGCACGCGAGACCCGCCATGCCAGCACCGATCACCAGCACGCGCGGCGTGGCACCCACGGGGCGCCGCACGTGCGCCCGGTACGCCGGCAGGTTCATGCGCTCAACGTGTGATTCGGTGGTGCGTGGACGGACGGTCCCCAGCACTGCCACCGGCGGCGTGAAGGGACGGTCGAACTGCCCGAGGCACCACAAGAGTCCCCCGAACGAGGCGGGATCGCGTCCGTCGAGGGCGTACCGGTGATTCAGGTCGATCAGCCGCTCCAGCGCGTCGGCCGCCCCCGCCGACCACGTCGGAATGGCCTTGCCCCACGTCATGCGCACGTTGTTGTGCAGCTCGCCGTGGATGCGCAGTGATGCCTGCGTCTCGTCCCACAGCGCATCGCCGGTGCGGCCGCGCGCCAGCGTCTCCCACGAATGCACCGTGCGCCGGTCCTGCTCGTGCTGGGCGAGTGTCTCGCGCGCCCACCCCGGGATCGCGTCCAGCGTGTCCGGCGCATCGTGCCAGTAGCAGAAGGCGTAGGCCAGTTCGCGCCACACGAGCAATTCGTCGAGATACTTCTCGGCGCCCGCCCCACCGCGCGTCACGCACTCGCGCACCACGCGGAAGGGCGACACCATCCCGTAGTGGAAATACGCCGACATGCGGCTCACGCCGTCGATCGTGGCATCGTTCCGCTTGGCGGCGTAGCGGTCCAGCCGCCCCGATTCCACGAACGCCTGCCACCGCGCATACCCCGCCAGCGTCCCGCCGGGGGTGTGCGGCACGGCCGCCACCCCGTGGTCGATCTCGCACGCCGCTACCAGCGCCGCGAGGTCTGCGTCGGCCAGACGGACTGGCACGAACGGCAACGCATCCGGCACGAACGGGGGCAACTGCGGCGCCACATCACGCCACGACGCGCTCACCCGCGCCGCCCGCAGCCGTGCGGTGTCATCGCGGAAGGCGAACGCCCGGGTGTGTGCCTTCCCCACCAACGGCATCGGCACCACGCAGGCGGTATCCACACTCCACACCGGGCACGACACGGCGTCCGCCAGTGAGTCGGTCAGCCAGTCCAACGGGGCCACGGGGAACGTCTCGGTGACCACGAGCGCCGCCCGTGCGGCCAGCGTGCGAAGGGCCGGCCCACGATGCCCGGGGCGCTCGAGGTGGAACGCGTACCCGATCCCGCGCGCCTGGCACTCGGCTTCCACGTCCCGCGCCCCTTCCAGGATGAAGGTGTGGTGCCGGTCTGACGCGAACGGGTACCGCTCGGAGAGCGCGTGATACACGAACACCGGCACGCCGAGCTGCGCGGCTGCGAGCAGCGCGACATCCAGCGCCGGGTTTTCGTGCGCGCGCACCGCGGTGCGCATCCAGTAGATCACGAACGCACCGTCGGCGGCAGCGGCGGTCGCGTTGGGGCCGGAGTGGTCGGTAATCCGCTCGGCCAGCTGGTCGGGAAAAGAATCGGGTCGGAGCACGCTGAACAACGCGCTCCGACCCGGTCTCGTGCCACACGACAACGAATTATTTCTTCTTTTTCTTCGCGTGCGGCGGCTCGGGCGGTGACGCCGGACCGATGCCATCCGGATCGAAGTGCTTCTTATCGGCCAGCAGCTGCGCGAACGACCAGGCGGTCAGCCCGAGCACGAACGTCCAGCTGATCGCCATGAAGGCAATGGCTCCACCAGACATCAGACCCCCGCGCGGTTGGTGTCGATCTCGACGAAGCCCTTACGGTCGTCGTAGCCGTTCTTCTTCCACGCCGTGCGGATGAAGAACAGGAACACGATCACGAAGAGCACCAGAATGCCACGCGAGATCATGATGAACGGCATGTCGGCGTCCGACACCGGCGTCGCACTGCCGGCGGAACGCTGGTTGAGCAGGATCGGCAGCGCCTCGTCCTTGCCCCACCACGTGAGGATGATGAGCAAGTAGAGCGGCGTCACGTACGTCATGATGAACTTGAAGATCGTCGGGATGTTGATGTCCGCACCCATGTGGATGGACTTCCACGCGTTCTCGGGCTTGAAGATCCACACGAAGATGATCACCTCGGTGACGGCCACCAGCACCAGCCCGAACGTCCCGACCCAGTAGTCCCACTCGTCCAGGAAGCCGTGGCCGAGCCAGTACACATGCATCAGGCCGATCGCGAAGCAAATACCACCCAGAATCCACGCCACCGTCTCCCGCTTGAAGCCGAACTCTTCGCGGAAGAAGGCCGTCACCGGCGTGAGCATGGCCACCGACGACGTGATGCCGGCAAAGAACAGCAGGCCGAACCACATCACGCCAAGCAGGTTGCCGATCGGCAGCGTCTTGTCGATCTGCTGGAACACCACCGGCATCGTGGCGAAGCCCAGGTCGAACGCGCCGCCCTGCGCGATCTGCATGGCACCCGCCACGCCGAAGAACGTCACGGCCGCCGGAATGGCAATCGACCCGCCAAGCACGACTTCCGCCGTCTCGTTGGTGGCCGCGGTCGCGATGCCGTTCAGCGCGATATCGTCCTTGGTGGACAGGTACGACGCATACGCCTGCAGCGAGCCCATGCCCACCGACAGCGTGAAGAAGATCTGACCGGCAGCCGCCAGCCAGATACCCGGCTCACCCAGTCGCGACAGGTCCGGCGCGTAGATGAACTCCAACCCCTGCGCCGGCGTGGTGCCGACACCCGGCTGCGCGGGCAGCGTGAGCACGACACCTGCCAGCACAATGGCGAACAGGAAGAGCACCGGCATGCCGATCTTGGCGAGCTTCTCGATGCCGCCCGAGACACCCTTCGACAGCACCCAGATGTTGATCAGCAGGGTGACGGTGAAGAACGCGTACGGGGTGTAGGAGGCGTGGTACTGCGTGCCGCCCTCGGGGGTGAGCCCCTGGAACGAGCGCAGATACCCGAGCATCCCTTCCTGTGTGGTCTGGCCCCAGTAGTCCTTGGTGGCCGAGAAGATGGCGAAGGCCAGCGTCCAGCTTTCGATGTACGTGTAGTAGATCATCACGCCCATCGGCACCACCAAGCCCACGACGCCGATGTACTTCGCGGCCGGGTGCTTCCACAGCGCCGCGAACATGCCGGGCAGGTGCCCCTTGCGATAGCGGCCGCCGTTGCGGCCGACGCCCCACTCGATCCACATGAGCGGAATGCCAAGCAGCAGCAGCGCGATGAAGTACGCGATCATGTACGAGCCGCCACCATTGGCGGCGGCCTGACGCGGGAAGCGCAGGAAGTTGCCGAGACCGACCGCATTACCCGCCATGGCGAGAATGAGACCGATGCGACTACCCCAGGCTTCGTTCGAGCCGGAGTTGGACGAGGACAAGCGTGCTCCGATGGGTGGGAAATGGAGTCGGACAGCGGCGCGGCGGTTCAGCCGCCGTTCGCAGGCGGTAAGCATTCCGTCCGGCGCCGCAGATGTCCAGTGGTGGTGCGTGATTGACCCGCCTCGGCGGCGGGGCCCTACCCGCTGAGACCGTGCGGGGCCTACCGGCGGACGATGACGCCGCCCTTCATCACGAAGCGGACCGCGCGGAGCGCCCGGATGTCGGCGGTCGGGTTGCCGGCCACCGCCACCAGGTCGGCCAGCAGCCCCGGCGCCACGCGGCCGAACTCGGCCTCGCGGTGCATGATGCGCGCGTTCACGCTGGTCGCCGCGCGCAGCGCCGCCACGGGAGACATCCCGTACTCGACCATGAGTTCCAACTCGAGGGCGTTCGTGCCGTGGGCGAACACGCCCACGTCGCTGCCGTTGCAGATCGTGACGCCCGAGGCCAGCGCGGCCGCGAACATCGCCTTCTTCTGCACGATTCCCGCCGGATCAGGATCGATCCCCTTCTTCCAGCCGCGATAGCGGGTGGTGCTCTCCGTGGCGGACAGGGTGGGGCAGAACGCCACGTTTCGCTCTTTCATCAGAGCAAAGACCTCGGCGTTGGCCATGTCCCCGTGCTCGATGTCCTCCACGCCGGCCAGAATCGCGCGCGTCATCCCTTCCACCGTGCTGGCATGCGCCACGACCGGGCGCCCGCTCGAGGTGGAGGTGCGCACGATGGCCGCCCATTCCTCATTGGTGAAAGTCGGACGGGCTTCGCCGCGCGGCCCCCAACGGTAGTCGGCGTAGATCTTGATCCAGTCGGCACCGTGCCCGATCTGATCGCGCACCACGCGCGTCACGCCGTCGATGCCGTCGGCCTGTTCTGCGCCCTGCGGGACGCCGATCTCCGCGCCGAACCCCTTCGGGCCGTACGACCCCGTGGCCACGATCGCCTTGGTCGTCACGAACAGTCGCGGACCGGGGATGATCCCCTGATCCACCGCTTCCTTGAGTCCCACGTCGGCGTAGTCGGCCCCCTCGGTCCCGAGATCCCGCAGCACCGTGAAGCCGGCATCCAGCGTCGCCTTCAAATGATTCACGGCGCGCGCTGTGCGCAGGGCGAGCGACTCGCGTAGCACCTGATCGTTCCACGGGGTTTCATCGTACGGATGCAGCAGCACGTGGCTGTGCAGATCGCTCATCCCTGGCAGCAGCGTCGTGCCCGGCAGCGCGATGCGCTCGGCGTCGGCGGGCACCGACAGGCTGGCGGCCGGACCGGCCGCGGCGATGCGACCGTTGCGCACCAGCACGGCCCACCCGCGGTGCGGGGCGTCGGTCACGCCATCGAACACGGCATCCGGCACCAGCAGCACCGGCTTCGGCGTTGCCGGGGCGGCAGCGGTCTGCGCTGACAGCGCCGGCGTTGCCAGCAGCACGGCGAGGGCCACCGGGGCCCACGCGAAGGACATTGGTCGGGGCATCAGGGAGTCTCGAGGGTGGCGCGGTCGCCAGTGGCGGGGAGGGGAAGGGCCGGTGCGGACACACCGCCGGACACCACAAAGGCCATCGCGTCGGCACTCGCCACGTCCAACGCCTGAACGCGCGTCGCGAGCACCACGTGCAGCTGGCCCGAGAATGCGTAGGAGTGCGGGCAGTACACGGCGACGTACCCCGGCATCCCCAGTTGCGGCAGCGATTCCTGCGTCACGAATCCCACCAGCCGCACACTGCCGTCGGGTTGCAACGCCACCGACACCGGCTTATCAAACCGCCGCTTTTCGCCCACGAAGGCATTCAGCAGGTCTTTCGTGGAGCCGTACAGCAGGCGCACGAAGGGGAGCCGACTCATCAGCTCCTCCAGCAGGTTCACCGCCGAGCGCGTGAGCAGATTCGACCCCAGGAACCCGACGGTCGTGATCAGCACGAGGGTGGCCACAAAGCCTGCCCCGGGGACCGGAAGCCCCAGCCACCCGTCCACATTCGTGAAGATGAGCCAGCACACCCACACGGTCACCGCGAGGGGGGCCAGCAACACGAGTCCACGCAGGAAATAGCCCAGCAGCCGTCTCATCGTACTCCTCACGCGGTCGAAGCCGCGCCGTTAATCTTTTCGCTCAAAGCCTGGTGAGCAACTTGGGGCTCCGTGCTCCGAACGACCAGCCCGACTCACGCCTCCCCCCTGCATCGATGCGATTGCCCGTGACGCGTTCGTCCCGTGCCGCCTGCGCGGCCTCTTCATCTCTGCTCGCAGCCGGGCTCCTCGTGGCCGCATCGCTGCCCACGGCGCTCTCGGCGCAGTCGGCCGCGTCGACGTCGGCCAATCCGTTCACGGCCGTGTCGCGGTGGACCCCGCCGCCTATCCCCGCCGGCAAGAAGCCCATCACGCAGGACACGTACGACGAGTGGCGCACCATCTCCGGGGCCTCGCTGTCGAACGACGGCAAGTGGGCCGCCTATACGCTCAGCCCCACCGTCGGCGAAGGGGAACTGGTGGTCCGCGCGACGGCCGCCGCGACCGAGTACCGCGCCCCGCGCGGTTTCACCGGCCGGCCGCAGCTTCAGCCCGCGGCCGACTCAGCGGCGCAGTTTTCCCCGCAGGCGCCGCAGTTCAGCGCGGATGGGCGCGTGGTCGCGTTCACGATCTACCCGTCACGCGCCGAGGTCGAGCGGGCGCGGGCCCGCCGCGGTACTCCCGCGCCTCGGAATGCCATGGGAATCATGAACCTGGCCGACGGGGCTGTCGTCCGCGTGGCCGGCGTCCGTTCGTTCCGCATGGCCCGGAACGGCGGCCGGTTTCTCGCCTATCTGCTCGAAGACACCACCGCCGCCCCCGCCCGGAACGGCAGCGCGCCGGCGGCACCCGCCACCCCCGCCGCACGCCGTGAGACCGGCGTGACGCTCGTGCTCCGTGATCTCGCCGCCGGCACCGACCTGCGCGTGGAGGGCGTCACGGCGTTCGTCTTCGACGACGACGAACAGTGGCTCGGCTACACCGTGAGCACCCGCGACGGCGCCGCCAGTGGCGCGTACGTGCGCGCCTTGGCCTCGGGAACGGTCACCCCGCTCACCACCGGGGCCGCCACCTACCGTGGGCTCACCTTCGATCGCAAGGGCCGCCAGGTGGCCTTCCTGTCGGACATCGGCGACTCCACGGCCAAGCCCAAAATGGCCGTGTATCACGCCTCGCTCGTCCCCGCCAAGGGCAAGGCGATCACCACCCGCCGGATCGTCGCCGCCGCCGACGTCCCCGCCGGGCTGCTCGTCGCCGAGCGCGGTACCCTCAGCTTCACCCGCGAGGGGAACGGCGTGCTCTTTGCCCTCGGCAACGTGCCCATGGACTCCATTCCGGCCGATTCGCTGGTCGACAAGGCCGGCTACGACCTGTGGCACTGGAAGGACACCCAGATCATGCCGCAGCAAAAGGTCAACGCCAACCGCGACCGCAATCGCACCTACACGGCGCTGTACACGATCGCGACCGGCAAGTGGACCCAGCTCGCCAATGACAGCCTGCGCGTGACCGTCAGCAATGATGGCCGGCGCGTCTTGGGTCTCAATGCCGTGGAGTACGCCATCCCGCAGTTCTGGGGGGAAGGGGCCACCGATGCGTACCTCATCGATCCCGCCACGGGCGCCCGCACGCTGATCGCGAAGCAGCTCGACGGGAATCCGCAGCTCTCGCCGGCCGCGACCTACGTCACGTGGTTCGAGCGCGGTCAGTGGGTGTCCTATGCCACCGCCACCGGCCGTCGCAACGTGCTCACCGACAAGCTGCCGGTGAAGTTCCAGGACGAAGAGTTCGATTCCCCCGACGTGCCGCCCCCGTATGGTCTTGGCGGCTGGACCACCGGCGATGCGCGCGTGCTCATTTACGACCGCTTCGACATCTGGGAAGTGGATCCGTCGGGCGTGGCCGCGCCGCGCAATCTCACCGATGGCGAAGGACGCCGCGCCGGCATGACCTACCGCGTGGTGGATCTCGACCGGGAAGATCCGTTCCTCGATGCGGCCCAGCCGCTGCTGTTGCGTGCCGTCGACTCGCTCACCAAAGCCACTGGCTACTGGCGCGATCGGATCGGTGTCGATGGAAAGCCGGACAAGATCGTGATGGCCGATCGCAACCTGAACGGATTGCAGAAGGCGCGGAACGCCGAGCAGTACCTGCTCACGCAGAGCACCTACCGCGACTTCCCCGATCTGTACACAGGTACGTCACTCGCCAGCACCGCGAAGATCTCGAACGCCAACCCGCAGGACGCGGAGTACCCCCGCGGGACGGTAGAACTCGTCTCGTGGATCAACACCGACGGGGTGCCACTGCGTGGGCTCCTGCACAAGCCGGAGAACTTCGATCCCGCGAAGCAGTACCCGATGATCGTGTATTTCTATGAAAAGCTCACCGACGGGCTCCACAACTACACGGCGCCGTCAGGGCGGAACACGGTCAACCCGCTGGTCTACAACGCCCTCGGCTACATCGTCTTCCAGCCTGACATCGTGTATACCGATGGCCAGCCCGGCCCGAGCGCGGCCAAGTCCATCATTCCGGGCGTGCAGGCGCTCATCGCCAAGGGGTTCGTGGACCCCAAGCGCGTCGGCATCACCGGACAGTCGTGGGGCGGGTACCAGTCGGCCTATCTGATCACCGTCACGAACATGTTCGCGGCCGCCGTCCCCAATGCCACGGTGGTCAACATGACCAGTGCGTACGGCGGCATCCGCTGGCAGTCAGGGCTCGCGCGCACCTTCCAGTACGAGCATACGCAAAGCCGCATCGGCGGGTCGTTGTGGCAGTATCAGGAGCGCTTCCTGGATAACTCGCCCCTCTTCAAGCTCGATCGCGTCACCACGCCCGTCCTGTTCATGGCCAATGACAACGACGGTGCGGTGCCCTGGTACCAGGGAATCGAGTTCTACGTGGCCATGCGCCGCCTCCAGAAGGAGGCGTACATGGTGGTCTACAACGGCGACGAGCACAATCCGACCAAGCGCGCCAACCAGAAGGACATCGACAAGAAGATGCAGGAATTCTTCGCGGTGAAACTTCAGGGGGCCGACGCGCCGTCATGGATGGTGCGCGGCATCCCGTTCCTCGAGAAGGGACGCGACCAGGTGAAGATGGCCAACCCGAATGGAGGCAAGTGATGGCAGCGGACGAAATCGACTATCAGATCATCGGCGACGACCTGCAGGCGGTCATCATCACGCTCGACCCCGGCGAGGCGGTGTTCGCTGAGGCGGGCGGCATGATGTTCATGCGCGAAGGGATCACGATGGCCACCACGCTCGATCCCAACGCCAAGGGCGGCGGCTTGTTCGACAAGCTGGTCGGGGCCGGCAAGCGCGTGCTCTCCGGTGATTCGTTCTTTGTCACGCTGTTTGGCAACAGCGGCGCGCGGCGCGCCGACGTGGCCTTCGCCGCGCCGTATCCCGGCAAGATCGTGCCGCTCAACCTTCGGGATTGGGGCGGTACGGTCATGGCGCAGAAGGACAGCTTTCTCTGCGCCGCCCGCGGCATCGACATCTCCGTGGCGTTCACGCGGAAGATCGGCGCCGGCTTTTTCGGCGGCGAAGGTTTCATTCTCCAGAAGTTGCAGGGGGACGGCCTCGCCTTCCTGCACGCGTCCGGCACCCTGCATGCCATTGACCTCGCACCCGGCGAGAAGCTGCGCGTTGACACCGGCTGTCTGGTCGCCTTCCAGCCCACGGTGGACTACGACATCCAGCGGGTTCCCGGCATCAAGACGGCACTGTTCGGTGGCGAAGGATTGTTCTTCGTGCAGCTCACCGGCCCGGGCCGTGTGATTCTCCAGACGTTGCCCTTCTCGCGTCTTGCCGACCGGATCATCGCCGCGTCGCCGCGCGCCGGGGGCACCCGTCAGGGCGAAGGGTCCATTCTCGGGGGCCTCGGCGGTTTGCTCGACGGCGACAACTAGCGCCGGTCCGTTACGGGAGAATTCGGGGCGGCGGCTCCCTCCGCCGCCCCGCATCGTCTAGCTTTGCTCCCCTATGGCCACGCGAAACCAGCCCGAGACCGAGGCGCCCCTGCCGGCTGCCTGGAGCATCGAATCCGCCCGCGCCCTCTACAACGTAGAAGGGTGGGGTGCCGGATATTTCGACATCAATGAGCGCGGGCGGGTGATCGTCCGCCCCAATCCCGAGCAGCCGCACCTCACTGCGGATTTGCGCGACCTCGCGCATGATCTCGAAGGGCAGGGCATCGCCCTCCCGGTGTTGCTGCGCTTCTCCGACATCCTCAAATCGCGCATCGAAACGCTCAGTGAGCGGTTCGACGCATCGATGAAGGAGTTCGAGTACACCGGTGGCTACACCACCGTGTATCCGATCAAGGTGAATCAGCAGCGTCACGTGGTCGAGGAGATCGTCAAGTTCGGCAAGACGCACGGCGTCGGGCTCGAATGCGGCTCCAAGCCCGAACTGCAGGCTGTCCTCGGTCTCTCGGAAAGCACCGAGCACCTCATCGTGTGCAACGGCTATAAGGACCATGAGTTCATGCGGCTGGCCCTCATGGGACAGAAGCTTGGACACAAAGTGTTCATCGTGCTCGAGCAGGTCAGTGAGCTCGACGTGTTGCTCGAAGTCGCCGAAGAACTGGGCGTCACGCCCACCTGCGGCGTGCGCATCAAGCTGGCCAGCGAGGGCGCCGGTCGCTGGGCGCAGAGCGGTGGCGAGAAGAGCAAGTTCGGCCTCAGCTCGGCCGAACTCATCAAGCTCATCGACAAGCTGCAGGCGCTCAACAAGCTCGACATCCTCAAGCTGATCCACTTCCACCTCGGCAGTCAGATCACCGACATCCGCTTCATCAAGTCGGGACTGCAGGAAGTGGCGCGTTTCTATCTCGAGTTGCGGGCCATCGGCGTGGACATCACGCACGTCGATGTCGGCGGTGGCCTGGGCATCGACTACGACGGCACCAACTCCACGAACAATGCGAGCGTCAACTACACGCTCCAGGAATATGCCAACGACGTGATCTACACGATCGCTGAGGCGTGTCGCGATGCCGAGCTGCCCATGCCGCACATCATCAGCGAGTCGGGACGCGCGCTCACGGCGCATCATGCGCTGCTGCTGGTCAAAGTCATCGATGTGGAATCGCAGGCCGAACAGCCCATCCCGGCACTCGACGACGACGAGCATTCGCTGTTGCATGAAATGTACGAGGACTGGCGCACCCTGACTGAGCGCGGCGCGAAGCCGCGTAAGGTGCTCGAGGTCTTCCACGATGCGTCGTTCGACAAGGACCGCGCCCGCAACTACTTCAACAGCGGCGTGCTCAGCCTGCGTGGGTTGGCCAAGGCCGAGGTGCTCTGGCTCGGCACGATGAATGCGATCTATCGCATCGCCAAGGCCGACGAGGACACCTACGCTGATATCCTCCCCGAGCTCGAGTCGTCGCTCGTCGATCGCTACTTCTGTAACTTCTCGCTCTTCCAGTCGTTGCCCGACAGCTGGGCCATCGACCAGCTCTTCCCGATCATGCCGATCCACCGGCTCGATGAAGAGCCCGTGCGCCGCGGTACCCTGCAGGACGTCACCTGCGATTCCGACGGCAAGATCGATCGGTTCGTCGGCGACAAGAAGGGCCGCCCCAGCCTCGAGCTCCATGAGTTCCGGGACGGCGAGGATTACATCCTCGGCATCTTCCTCACGGGCGCGTATCAGGAAATCCTGGGCGACCTGCACAACCTGTTCGGCGACACCAACGCCGTGCACGTGCGGCTCAACGAGCAGGGCGCGTACGAGATCACCGACCTTGTCGAGGGCGACACGGTCACCGAGGTGCTCAACTACGTGCAGTTCGGCGCCTCGCAACTCCTCGCCACGTTCCGCCGTAAGGTGAACTCCACGTCCACCCTGACGCGCGAAGAGGCCAACGCCTTCATCGCGGATTACGTCGCCGGGCTGGAAGGGTACACTTACCTCGAAGGAGAAGCCGCGCGATGAACGACAAGACCACCGGATCGGGCACGGGCAGTGTGTTCGAAGACGTGCTGGAGGTGCTCTGGGCACCGGCCACCGTCTTCGACCGCGCACGCGCGAAGGGGGCGGGGATGCACATTCTCCTGCTGACCATCGTCACGCTGGTCGTGGTGGTCGCGACCAAAGGTCTGATCCAGCCGTACCTCGACGCGAACTTCGATCTGCAGATGCAGCAGATGGCGTCGCGG
>CANJOX010000002.1 GCA_947475795.1 Gemmatimonadota bacterium | reverse complement strand
TGCGAGAAGGCCGGGATCCTGTCCGACCTGCGCAAGCATCGTCATTACGAGAAGCCCTCGGAGAAGCGCAAGCGCAAGATGAACGCGGCTGTCCGCAAGAATCGGCGCACCCGTAACGGGTGAGCAGTTCCGTGGATGCCGGCGGTTCTTTGCTGGCGCGTTTACAGCGCGAGCAGGCCGACGCGCGCCGGGAGCAGTTGAAGGATCACGTGATGCTCCTCGGCATGATCATCTCCGAGGTCAAGAATCGCGAGATTGAAGTGCGTCGCGATGCCACCGACGATGACGTGATCGACGTCATCCGCAAGGGTATCAAACGTCGGCGCGAGTCCGTCGAGATGTATGCGAAAGCAGGACGGACCGATCTCAGCGAGAAGGAGCAGCGCGAGGTCACCGCACTCGAAACGTATCTGCCGGCCCAGATCGACCCCGAAGAAATCCGGGCGGCGGTGCGGGCGGCAATCACGGACGGTGCGGCCAACGTCGGCGCCGCGATGGCCAAGGTGATGCCCCTGTTCAAGGGGCGGGCAGACGGCAGTACGATCAACGCGATCGTGCGCGAGGAATTCGCGCGCGGGTGATGACGACAACGCAGGACACGTCGCGGCCAGCCGAATGACAGATCTCTGCAGATTCCGAACCCGGACCAGCGCATACGGCGGTCCGGGTTCGTGCCGTTTCAGGAGCGTAGCGCCCGCACCTCGCGGTCGCACGACCATGAGGAGACGTCCGTGAACGCGCACGCGCTGGGCATCCTCGAATTTCCCCGCATGCTCGCGCACGTGGCCGGTCGTGCCAACTCGGCGCCGGGTGCCGCCGCCGTGCGGGCGTTGGTGCCGCGGGCCGACCGGGAGTGGATCGAGGGCGAGCACGCACGCCTCGGTGCCATGCGGACCCTGGTGGATTCTGAGCTCGGCTGGCCCAGTGAGCCCATTCCAGAGCTTGGCGAGGCGCTCCGACGGCTCCGCATCGAGGGGCTCACCTGGTCGGCGCTCGAGCTGCTGCAGGGGGCGATCCTGCTGCGTTCCTCGCGGCGCGTGCGGGAGGCCCTGCGCGATCCCCGGCGTCCGCGCCTGACGGTGGCGTTCCTGCAGGCGTTCCTCGATCGCCTCGTCGATCTGCGCCCGCTCGAGGACGCGATCGGTCGTGCGATCGCCGACGACGGCACCGTGCGCGATGACGCGTCGCCCGCGCTCCGTCGGGTGCGACGCGAGCTCCGGCAGGCCGAGGGGGAGCTCGTGCGTCTGCTCGAGCGCGAGATGGCCCGCCTCGAGCCGCACCATCAGGTCAGCGATCTGTCCGTCACGATGCGCAACGGCCGGTGGGTGATGCCCATGCGTCGCGAAGCGCGCGGCTACGTTGGCGGTATCGTGCATGACAGTTCGGGAACGGGGGCCACGATTTTCGTGGAGCCGCCCGCGGCGGTGGAATTCGGGAATCGTGTGCGCGAACTCGAGTACGAGGAGCAGCGGGAAGTCGAGCGGGTGCTGCGCGAACTCACCACGCAACTGCAGCCGTATCACGAGCAGGCGCTGGCGGCGTTCGGGGCATTGGTCGCACTCGATGCCCTCTACGCGAGGGCGCGCTACGCGATCGACGCCGGATGCGCCGCGCTGACGTTCTGCGCGCCTGCCGACGGTCTCGCGATCGTCGATGGACGCCACCCCTTATTGCTCGCGCGCGGGACGCCGGTCGTGGCGTTCGACCTGACACTGTTCGCGCAGGAACACACGCTGCTGGTGTCCGGGCCGAACACCGGCGGCAAGACGGTCCTGTTGAAGGCGATCGGGTTGCTCTGCATGCTCGCGCAGGCTGGCGTGCCCGTCCCGGTCGGTGCCACCAGCCGCCTGCCGGTCTTCGATGATGTCTTTGCCGATGTCGGCGATGAGCAGAGCATCGAGGCGAGCCTGTCCACGTTCAGCGCGCACCTCAAGAACCTTGGGGAGATTTTGCGATCCGCGACGGCGCAGTCGCTGGTGCTGATCGACGAGCTGGGATCGGGTACCGACCCGGCCGAAGGCGCGGCACTTGGCGGCTCGATTCTTGAAACGTTGACGCATCGCGCGGCGACGACGATTGCGACGACCCACCTGGGGCAACTGAAGCTGCTGGCCACCGAGGTCGAGGGCGTGGTCAACGCATCGCTGCAATTCGATGCGGTGCAGCTGGCCCCCACCTACCGCCTGTTGAAAGGAGTACCCGGTCGCAGTTACGGCCTGAGTATCGCGCGCCGGCTGGCGCTGCCGGAAGAGGTGATTGCGCGCGCCGAGGCCAGACTGCCGCAGGGCGAGCGCGATCTGGCGGTGTTGCTGTCCGATGTGGAAGCGCGCGAGGGTGCGCTGGGGGAGCGCGAACGGCTCATGGATCGCGAGCAGGAAAAGCTGCGCGCGCGGCTCGGCACCGTGACCGATCGTGAGCTCAAGGTGCGTGAGCGTGAGCGTGAGTCGGAAAAGGTCGCGCGGCAAGAGGCGCGCAAGTATCTGCTGGAGGCACGTGGGCAGGTCGAGCGCGCGATTGCCGACATTCGGATCAAGGCGGGTGAGCAGGCCGAGGCGCTCGAGGAGGCCGCGCGTGCGGCGCGTCGCGCCGTCGAGGACGCGGCGGCGGAACAGGGTGCCGCGGTGGACGCCGTGCAGCAACGGGCCGCGCGCGAGCGGGCCAAGGTGCGCGCGCAGGTGCAGGCCGCCGTGTCGCCCGTGCGCCCCGCCACGGCGCAGAAGCCGATCGTCGAGGGCGATCGGGTGCTGGTGGCCACTCTCGACAACAAGAGCGGGCAGGTGGTGTCCGTGCGCGGTGGCGATGCGCGCGTGGTGGTGGGCTCGCTCACTGTCACCGTGCCGCTCGCGTCGCTCACACGCACGGCGGCCCCACCGCCGCCCGCGGTGAAAGTGACATACGCGGGCTCGGTGCCCGAGGGTGAGCCGATCCGGGAGGTCGACGTGCGTGGCATGCGCGTCGACGAGCTGGGCGATCACGTGCTGCACGCGCTGGATTCGGCGATTCGCGCGGATCTCCGGGAATTACGGATCATTCACGGAAAGGGGACCGGCGCGTTGCGCGCCCGCGTGAGCGAGATGCTGAAAAAGGACACGCGCGTGGCCGGATTCCGGCTTGGTGCGTGGAACGAAGGGGGCGCGGGGGTGACTGTGGCGGAGTTGGCGTGATCTCCGACGAGATCATCGAGCGGGTCCGCACGGCGGCCGACGTCGTCCAGATCATCGGCGAGTTCGTCCCGCTCAAGCGTGCCGGCGGTGACTATCGCGGGCCGTGCCCGTTTCACGGCGGGACGAATCCGAATTTCTCGGTATCTCCGAAGCGCGGGAGCTATCACTGCTTCGTGTGCCACGAAAGCGGTGATGTGTTCAGCTTTGTGCGGAAGCGACTCGGGCTGGACTGGCCGGCCGCGGTGAAGATGATCGGCGAACGGGTTGGCATCGAAGTGATCGATGTCCCCATGCGGGCGCAGGCGCCTGATCCAAACGCGCCGAATCATGAGGTGCTGGCAGCCGCCGCGGACTGGTTCCAGCGACAGCTCGCGGACGACACCGGGCGTGAGGCGCGCGCGTATCTCCAGCAACGTCAGCTGGATGACGCGGCGTGCGAGCGGTTCGGCTTGGGGTTTGCGCCGCGCGACCCGCAGGCGCTGCGCCGCTACCTGCACTCGCTCGGTGCGGATGACGCGCGCCTGCTCGAGGCCGGCCTCTTCGTGGTGCGTGAGGGTGAGACCGACCCGCGGCCGCGTTTCCGTGGCCGCGTCATGTTTCCGATTCTCGACGAGTTGGGACGTCACGTCGGGTTCGGCGGGCGCGCCCTTGGTGACGACGCCCCGAAGTACCTGAACAGTCCGGAGTCGCCTGTTTTCCAGAAGCGGCGGACGCTGTACAACCTGCACACCGCGAAGCAGGGAATGCGGCGGGCCGGACGCGCGATCGTTGTGGAGGGGTATCTCGATGCGATCCGGTTGACGCTGGCGGGGATCGACGAAGTCGTCGCGCCGCTTGGTACCGCCCTGACCGACGAACAGGCGCAGTTGCTGGTGCGCTATGCCAGCGAAGTCTTTTTGCTGTACGACAGCGATGAGGCCGGACAGAAGGCCACGTTCCGCTCGGGGCTGGAACTCCTGGGGCACAAGGCGTCGGTACGCGTGGTGACGCTGCCGGAGAACGAGGATCCCGACACGTTCGTGCGCGACCACGGCCGTGCGGCGATGGATGTGCAGCTCGGATTGGCGATCGATCTGTTCGACCGGCAAGTGCAGATTCTGGAACGGCTGGGCTGGTTTTCCGACCTGCGTCGCCGTCGCATCGCGATCGACAAGCTGCTCCCCACGATCCGTGCGGCGCGGGACCCGCTCACGCGTGATCTGTACCTGGCGCGGCTCGCCGATGTCTCACACCTCGACAAGCTCACGCTGGCGACCGAAGCGGACGCGGTGGCAGAGAATGGACGACGGCGTGCCCCGGGCACCCAGAGCGGGCCACCGGACCGCGCGGCGGACGAGCCGTTGCCGGAGTTCGAGGGCCCCTCGGCCGAGGCCGAGCCAGCCCCCTTGCCGCCGCCGTCGGGGGACAAGCCCGTGTGGAAGGGCCGCCGCAACAAGGGCAACGCGCCGGAGTGGAAAAGCACCAACGTGCCGCCGCGGGCGCGGCGGGACGAGCCAGTGGAGCGGACGCTCGTGCGCGCGATGCTGGCCGATCGTGCGGTCGCCGAACGGGTGGCGGAACGTCATCCGCCGGCCAGCTTTCGCCATGCGAATTACGGGGCCCTCTTCGGGGCGCTGCTCGAGGCGGCGCTGACCGACGATCTGGAGCAGATCGCCGAACGTCTGCCCGCCGGTGCGCTGGCGGTTCTGCAGGAGCTGACCGACGGGGCGGTGGCGATCACGGTCGAGTCGTCCGACATCGGTCTAAGCCTCAGCAAGCTGGACGCCAGGCGGCTCGACGAACGGGTCGACGAGATTCGCAGCGCCATGCGGACAGCGACGCGCGACGAGCAGGATATCTTGATGCGGGAGCGGCTCGAGCTCGAGGCCGAATTACGTCGGCTCTTGCCTATTCGCAGTCCGCGGGCTAAACCGAAGGGGTGACGGTCGACCATCGACCTGATCTCCCTCCTGGAGGTGTAGTGAATTCCGAGCTCCAAGCACTGTTGATCGTCCAGCAGGACGATGAAGTCATTCGCGCGATCGAAACCCGGCGTGACGCGCTGTCTCCCCGCCTCGCGGTCCTCGACAAGGCACGTCAGCGTGCCGCCGATGAGGTCACCCGGAACGAGGCGGCGCTCGAGCGTGAGCTGACGAAACATCGCGCGCTCGAGGCGCGCATCGTCGAGCACCGCCTGCGTCTCGAGAAGAACATCGAGGTGTTGAACAACGCGCAGAAGGTGAAGGAGGTCACCGCCGCATCGGCGCAGGTCGAGGCCGCCCGGAAGCTGCTCGCCGACGAAGAGAGTGAGTCACAGGGCGTGTCGCGCCGGATCGTAGATCTGCGTACGGCTGTCGCGGCGCATCGGGACGTGCTGGAACGGACCACGGGGGAGCAGCAGGCGGCACGGGGCGCCCTCGCGGGGGAGCTGGCGGTCATCGACGCGGAGATCGCGGTGGCGCGGGCGAAGCGCGACCAGTCGTCCGTCGGTGTGGGTCGGTCTTTGCTCAGCAAGTATGATCGCGTGCAGACCCGCCGCCGCACCACGGTGGTGTTTCAGCTGCATGAGGATTTCTCGTGCGGCAGCTGTGATACGGCGATTCCGCTGCAGCGTCGCCTGCCGATGTCGACGGGCACGCTGATCGAGCCGTGCGAAGGGTGCGGATGCCTGCTGTACTTCATCCCGACTCCGCCGGCGGCGGCACAGGGCTGACGCCCCTCGGGATGGGTGCCGGCCTTCGCGGGTCGGCGCCCGTTGCGGCGGGTACACATGCGGACTTTCGGGTGCACCCTCCGGTGCGCGGCCGGTACATTGCACGAGTGACCGACACCACCCGTTCTCCACGGACTCGCCGCCTCGATGGCGCGACGGCTCCTGCCGCCCGCCCGGCCGCGCGTCAGCGCCCGGACGCCCGCTGGGTTGCCGCCACGCCTGCCGCTCTCGGCGACGTCGAGGCGTTGGCGTCCGCGCTGCTGCTCCCTGAGCCCGTGTGTCGTCTGCTGATGGCCCGCGGCTATCGGGACGTGGAGGCAGCCAAACGCTTCCTCCGGCCGCGGCTCGAGCAGGTGAGCGCACCGGACACCCTGCGTGATCTCCCGCGCGCCGTCGCCCGCATCGCGGACGCGGTCCGGGCGCAGGAAACCATCTTCGTGCACGGCGACTACGATGTGGACGGGATGAGCTCCACGGCGCTCCTGGTCCGCGTGTTGCGCGGGCTCGGGGCGCAGCACGTGGTGCCCTTCGTGCCGAATCGGCTCACCGACGGGTACGATCTGGGGAGTGCCGGCGTCGAGGCGGCGCAGCGCGCCGGTGCGACGCTGGTGGTGACTTGTGACTGCGGGACCAGCGCCCGGGAAGCAGTGGATGCCCTGAATGCTGCGCGGATCGATGTGATCATCACGGATCACCACCTCCCCGGGCACGCGCTGCCGGCCTCGTACGCGATCTGCAATCCGCGACACCCCGAGTGCCCGTCGCCCGACAAGGATCTCGCGGCGGTCGGCGTGGCGTACAAGCTTGCACTCGCGCTGTGCGACGCGTTCGGCGTCTCGCCCGCACTGGCCCATCGTCAGCTGGATCTCGTCGCGCTGGCGACGATCGCGGATGTGGCCCCGCTGCGCGGCGAGAATCGCGTGTTGGTGCGCTATGGGCTCAAGCTGCTGGCTGAGACCACCCACGCCGGCTTGCGCGCCCTGATCCGTTCGTCCGGCCTCGAGGGGAAGGCGCTCACGGCGGGGCGGGTGGGCTTCGTGCTCGCCCCACGCCTGAATGCCGCTGGCCGGATCGCCGACGCAAAGCTTGGGCTGCAGTTGTTGCTCGCCGAACGGGACGACGAGGCCAACGTCATCGCGCGCGAGCTCGAAGAGCTTAATCAGGCCCGTCAGTCGCTTGATCGCACGGTGTTGGACGATGCGCTGCGGCAGGTCGACGCCGCCGCGGCGCAGGACCGGTATGCCTACGTGCTGTCGCGCGATGGGTGGCACGCCGGGGTCATCGGCATCGTCGCGTCCCGGATCGTCGAGCAGACGGCGCGTCCTGCCGTGCTGGTCGCCGTACAGGACGGAATCGGCAAAGGATCGGGCCGGTCGATCGGCGCCTTCGATCTGCATGGCGCGCTGGGGGAGTGCTCCTCGCTCTTTCAGCGATTCGGTGGGCATCGCGCGGCCGCTGGCCTGACGATGGACGCCCGACAGCTGCCGGCGTTCGTGGAGCGCTTTGACGAGGTGGCCCGCGATCGCCTGACGGCACAGGACCTCGTCCCGGAGTTGCGGGTCGATCTCGATGTCCCGATCGACAGCGTGGGCGAGTCGCTTGAAAAGATGATCCGGCACTTCGAGCCGTTCGGCATGGGCAATCCGTCGCCCATGTTGCGCACCACGGGCGTCCGCCTCGTCGCGCCGCCACGGCGTGTCGGGACGGACGGGCTCAAGCTGGCCGTCGATGGCTCCGACGGGGTGCTGGAGGCGATCGGGTGGGGGATGGCGGCATTGGCCCCCTCGCTCGATGTCTCGCGTCGGGTAGATCTGGCTTATCGGCTTGAACGCGACGAGTATCGTGGCGTGTCACGCCTGCAACTTCGGGTCGCCGGCGTGCGGCCCTCTGCGGAGTAGACGATGCGGATCATTTCGGGAAAGTGGCGGGGCCGGCGTATCAATGCGCCGGAGGGCGGGGCCGTGCGACCCACGGGCGATCGCGTCCGGGAGTCCTGGATGAGTATCGTGCACCAGCTGCTCCCCGATGCGCGCGTGCTGGACTTGTGCGCCGGCAGCGGCGCGCTCGGCCTCGAGGCACTCTCGCGCGGCGCGGCGCGCTGCGACTTCGTGGAGCAGTCGCCCGCGTCGCTGGCCACCATCTCGGCCAACCTGCAGCAGCTCGGTGGGCATCCGCACGCCCACATGCATCGCGAGGACGCGCTGCGCTTCGTGGAGCGGCTTGCCCCGGGCGCCTACGATGTGGCATTCGCCGATCCGCCCTACGCGTCCGACACCGTGCGCCAGTTGGTCGAGCGGTGGATGGCGGTCCCTTTCGCCGATGTGTTCGGGATTGAACATTCGTCTTCGGTGGTTCTCCCCGCGATCGGCGAAACCCGCCGCTACGGCAGCACGGCACTGACCTTCTTCCGCGCCCCCTCGTGACGTCGTCTTCCGCAGTCTCCGCCGAGCGCGTCGCGCTGTATGCCGGCTCCTTTGATCCCGTCACGCACGGGCATGAGGACCTCATCCGACGGACGCTCACGTTTGCCGATCGCGTAATCGTGGCGGTGGCGAACAACGTGAGCAAGCAGCCGCTCTTTACGGTCGACGAGCGCGTTCAGTTCATCACCGACATCATGGGCCATGACCGGCGCGTTGAGGTTCGCGCGTTCAGTGGCCTGCTGGTGGATTTCGCCCGCGATGTCGGCGCGCAGGTCAACGTGCGCGGCCTGCGTGCGGTCAGTGACTTCGAGTACGAGTTCCAGATGGCGCTCATGAACCGACATCTGTATCCGGACATGGAGACGGTGTTCATGACCCCTTCGCTGGATACCACGTACATCAGCTCGAGCATGGTGCGGGAAGTCGCGCGCTTCGGCGGTGATGTGAGTGGGCTGGTGCATCCCCTTGTGGCCGCTGCGCTGGGCGCGCGATTCGCCGGGACGCGATGACCGCCGAGCCGTCCGCCTCTGACGGGGCCGGCGCGTTCCTGCGGTCGGTGCACCAGCGCGCCGGCGCCGTGCGGCGCACCATCCTCTTTCCCGAAGCCACCGATGTGCGCACGGTCGAGGCCGTGATCGCGCTGGACCGGTTGGGCTCGGTCACACCGGTGCTCGTGCGCCGAAGTGATGCACCGACCGGGGTCGTCCCGGCGCGTGCCATCGCGATGCTCGATCCGCTCACCGATGCAAGGACGCCGCGGGTGGTCGCGCATCTGCTGACGCGCCGTGCGGCGAAGGGGCTGAGTCGCGAGGACGCCGAGCGGCTGGCGCGGGATCCGTTGTACTTCGCTGACGCACTGGTCGCGCTTGGCGAGGCGGACGGGTGTGTGGCCGGCGCGGTACACACCACCGCCGATGTGTTGCGCGCCGCGATCTGGACGGTCGGCGCCGCAACGGGTGTGCGCACCGTTTCCTCATCGTTCTATCTCATCGTGCCCGCGTTCCGGGGCAGCGACGCGGAAGTGCTCACGTTCACGGACTGTGCGGTGATTCCGGATCCGAGCGCCCGCCAACTGGCCGATATCGCGATCGCGGCTGCGGCCGATCGCCGCCGGATCGTCGGTGACGAACCGTGCGTGGCCTTTCTGTCGTACAGCAGCCTGGGCAGCGCCGACGGGCCCTCGGTCAGTAAAGTCCGAGAGGCCGTCGCGCTCGTGCGGTTGGAAGCGCCGGGCCTGCGCGTATCGGGTGAGGTGCAGGCCGACACGGCGCTCCTGCCGGAGATTGCGCGCCGCAAGGCGCCCGGCGAGACCGCTGCCGGCCGAGCCAACATTCTCGTGTTCCCGTCGCTCGATGCCGGCAATATCGCGTACAAGCTGGTGCAGCGCCTCGCGCACGCGACGGCGATCGGTCCGATCCTGCAGGGGCTGGCGCGTCCCTGTAGCGACTTGTCGCGCGGCGCGACGTCCGATGACATTGTTCACGTGGCCGCGATCACCGCGCTGCAGGCGGGATCCGCCGTGCCTGCTTTCTCCGATTCCTGAGCCTCCTATGAGCTTCACCCTGGATCGCCGTGAGGATGTGCTGTTCGTCGATGTCGACGGACAGCTGGTGGTAACCAACCGGCAGGAGTTCAAGCAGGCGATCCTCGACGCGCTCGAGCAGGGCGCACGCACGGTCATCGTCGATTTCTCGAAGGCCGGCTACATCGACAGCTCGGGACTGGGCGCACTCGTGTCCATCAGCAAGCGCGTCCGCGATGCGGGTGGCGACCTGCGACTGGCCGGCCTCAACGACGACCTCCGGACGCTCTTCGAACTCACGCGTCTCGACGCGCTCTTCCCGCTGTTCGCGACCCGGGCCGACGCGCTCGGGGTGCGCTGACGGCGTGGCCACTCGACTCAGGTCGCGGCCCGTCGTCCGGGCGGCGGCTGATCCGATGACCGGCTCTGTCCCCCCGCAGCCTCCCGTCGACGCGCCGACGGTGTCACCGGTCCGGGAATGGCGCATTGCCTCGGACGTGGTGCTGATCCAGGCCATCGTCGAGGCCATCGTGCTGTTGTGCCGGGAGGCCGGTTTCTCCGCGCGCCACTGCCAACTGAACGTCCCCGTGGCGGTCACGGAGGCACTGGCCAACGCGATTGTGTGCGGCAATGGGAGCGATCGCGCCCGGTTCGTGCAGGTGCGCGCCATCGTGAATCGTGAGCGACTCACGGTCGAGGTCATCGACGAGGGCGGCGGGTTTGATCTCGCGTCGGTGGAGCAGGGCCCGGATCAAGTCGACTGGCTCGAACGCGAAGATGGACGCGGCGTGTTTCTCATGCGGCAGTTGATGGACCACGTTGACAGCCTTCCGCCCGCGGCTGGTGCCGGTCACTGCGTGCGCCTGACGCTGCGCCGCACATGATCGAGGTGTCGGCGCTCCTGGCCGCGTTTCTCGAGGCCACCGGGCGCGAGTCGGCCATCTGGGAGCGACGCGCTGGCGGCAGCCCGTTGCTGCTCGGTACCTCGTCGGATCGGTTCGCCACCCGAACAGAGCCAGGCGTCGGCGCTTGGGACGTCATCGCGTGGGCGCGCGCGAACGCCCTCCATGCCCAGCTGGTCACGACCGGCGAGAGCGTCGGTTGGCTCTTCGTGCAGGCCGGCGACAGCTTGGACGCCGATCGACTGCTGGCGCGCCTGGTGCCGCTGGTGCGGCGGCTGGCACACGAACGGGATGGCGCCACGCGTGAACTCGTGGAGCGCTACGAAGAGATCAGTCTGCTCTACGCGATCGGTGAACTGCTCGGCGGCAGCACGTCGGTGGAGAACGTCGCCGACACGCTCCTGCGCGAATTGGCGGTGACGATCGGCGCGACGCGCGCAGTCTTTTTGTTGAATGACCGCGGCGCCGGCCTGTTGACACCCATCGCGACGCTCGGGCTGGGCGAGGCGTCCTATCCGGCGGTCGCGCTGGAGCGGCAGGGCCACATCGCGGTCCGCGCGTATCACGGCGGCGGCGCGAGCGCCGAGGAGGGCGACGGAGCCCGCGAGGCAGACCCGGTGCTGGCGGTCCATGGTGGCGCGCTGCTCGCGGTCGCGATCACGCGCCCGAGCACCGGCGCGGGGATCACGGGAACGCATCCGGTGGCCGTGCGCGTCGGCGATGTCGTCGAGTCCCGGGCGCCGGTGCCGTTGGGGGTGCTGGTGCTCGGCGGACGCGCGGTGGGGCAGCCGTTCACCGCGGGTGATCGCAAACTGGCCGTCGCGGTGAGTACGCAGATCGGCATCGCGATGCACAATGCGTCGCTGGTCCGGGCCGCGGTGGAGCGACAACAGCTCGTGCGGGAGATGCGTCTCGCGCATGATCTGCAGCTCAAGCTGCTCCCCAAGCCGTCGGTGGTCGGTCCCGAGGCGCGGGCGGCGGCGCGGCTTGTGCCGGCGGAAAGTGTCGGCGGCGATTTTTTCCTTCTCGCTCGGCTCGACCACGATCGGACCGGCGTCCTGATCGGAGATGTGTCGGGACACGGGTATCAGTCGGCCCTCGTGATGGCGCTCGCGCTCAGTGCGGCGGCGATCCATGTGCAGGCTGCCTTCGATCCGTCGATCGCACTCGATGCCGTCCGTCGCTCGCTCGATGACGAGTTAACCTCTACGGAGATGTCGATCACCATGTGCTACGCCGTTATCGACAGCCGGGCCGGCGAGGTTCGCTTTGCCAACGCCGGTCACCCCCATGCATTCCGCCTCGGGGCGGACGGCCACTGTGAGCGCCTCGCGGCCGTTGTCCCACCGATCGGTTTCAGTCATGCCCCATTCGAGGAGTGCGTCATGTCATGGCGGCCGGGCGATCGACTGGTCCTTTTCACCGATGGCCTCACCGACGCCCGCAGTGCGGGCGATGAGCGGCTGGGCGAGCAGGCCGTGCTCAGCCGGTTGTCCGGCATGACGCACGGCGAGCCGCCCGAGGAGATCCTCGCGGCGCTGTTCGACCAGGTGCATGTGCACACGGGGCGGACGCCGCTGCGCGATGATCTGGCGGCGGTGATCGTGGATCGTCCCGTGCTGGGCACCGTATGAGTCAGCAGCATGGATTCGGTGCCCGCGGCGGCCGACCGCCGCGTCGCGAGGGGGAACTGCCAGCGGCCCGCAAGCGGTTCGGGCAGCACTTCCTCAAGGACTCGCGCGTGCTTGACAGCATCGTCGACGCGCTCGGACCGCTGGAAGGACGTACCGTGGTCGAAATCGGTCCCGGACGTGGCGCGCTCACTGACCGTTTGGTTGAGCGGGCGGGGCGCGTCGTCGCCGTCGAACTCGATCGTGATCTCGTGCAGCATCTGCGCACGCGGTACGCGGACCTGCCGCACGTGGAGATCGTGGAGGCGGATGTCCTCACCGTCTCGTTGGCGGCACTGGCCGGTGGTCCGTATCTGCTGGTTGGTAACGTGCCGTACTACATCACCACGCCGATCATCTTTCACGCGCTGGAACAGCCGCGGCCGGACGTGGCCGTGTACCTCGTGCAGCGCGAGGTGGCCGATCGGATGGCGGCGCCGCCGGGGGACAAGACCTATGGTGCGTTGAGTGTGAACTTGCAGTCGGTGGTCGATGTCGCGCCGGTGCGGCGTGTGCCACCCTCCGCCTTCAATCCGCCGCCGACCGTCGACTCGGCCGTCGTCCGCGTCACGCCGCGCGACACGCCGTGGGTGGAGGCGGAGCTGGAGATTCCGTTCCGCCGCTTCGTGCTCGCGGCCTTCGGGCTGCGTCGCAAGCAGCTCATCCGGGTGGTCCGCACGGTGGCGTCGCTCGACGCCGATCAGGCGGCGGCCGTTCTCGCCGAGGCCGGTCTGCCGCACGACGTGCGCCCGGAGGTGCTCACCCCGGCGGACTTCGCCCGCCTGGTCCGTGTACTCAGGCGGCGCCCTGAGCCGTCAGTGAATTCGTAAGGGCGAACGACAGGCCCTCGAGTTCCATCGCCATGTTGACGGACTTGAGGGACACGTGGGCCGGCACGGTGATTTGCGCCGGCGCAAAATTCAGGATCGCGCGGATGCCCGCACCCACGAGCTGGTCAACCACATCCTGGGCGTCGTCCGACGGGATCGCCAGCACGGCAATCTGCGCCTCCTCCTGGACGATGTCGGTCGAGAGCGCGGCCATATCGTGCACGATCGCCTCGCCCCACGGCTTGCCGATCTTGGCCGGATCGTGATCGTAGACGCCGACGATGCGGAACCCCCGCTGGCGGAACCCGCGATAGTTCGCCAGCGCAGCGCCGATCTTGCCGGCGCCGACGATCACGACCTTCCATTCCCGCTCGAGGCCAAGGATTTCGCGTAGGTGGGCGGTGAGCTCGTGCACCGGGTACCCGAGGCCACGCTTTCCGAACGACCCGAAGAACGAGAGGTCTTTCCGGACCTGAGCGGGCGTGGTCCCGCACAGATGGGCCAGCTCGTCGCTCGAGGCGGTCTGCTGACCGCGGGTATCAAGGTCTTCGAGGTACCGCAGGTACATCGAGAGACGTCGGACGGTGGATTCGGCGATGCGTTTCACGGCGGAGTCGGTTGCTTGTGAAATTCTTCACAAAGGTACGTACCCCTCTGGTCTTTTGCCAGCGCGCGGTGTCCCGTCACTATCTTCCGCGCATGTCCCGCCCCACTACGCTCTCGGCCCGGGCCGCGCAGCGACTCGCTGACGGTCCGCTCGATCCGGTCACGCTCATGCGCGACGTCTGCCGCGTGGAGCAGTTGCAGGCCGATGCGGCGGAGCGGATGGCGATCGCCCTCCTCTCAAGCCACCCGGAGTTCGTGCGGCTGCCCAGCGGTCACTGGGCGTTGCAGCCCGGACTGGCCGCCGCGGTCGCGCTCCCGCGCGGGGCGGGCGCCGGCATGTCCGTCGGAGCTGTCGCCGACGCCGGGGCGGCCGCGGTGCCGCCGGTGTCGTTGCGCGATGTCGCGTTTGCCGTGACCGACGTGGAAACCACCGGAACACGGGCGACGGAGGGGGACCGGATCACGGAAATCGCCATCGCCCGCGTGCGCGGTGGGGAGATCGTGGACGTCTATGCGCAACTGGTCAATCCGCAGCGGCCGATCCCGCCGTACATCACGCAGTTGACGCAGATTTCGTGGAACATGGTGAAGGATCAGCCCACGTTCCGGGACGTCGCGCCACAGGTGGCGGATCGTCTTGCCGGCCATGTTTTTACCGCCCACAACGCGGCCTTCGATTGGCGGTTCGTCGGCGAAGAGTTGTTCCGGAGTGACGGGCATCGGCTGGCCGGACCGCGGTTGTGCACCGTACGGATGGCCCGCGTCCTGCTGCCGTCACTGGCGCGCAAGTCGCTCGATCACGTCACGCGCTACTTTGGGATCGAGATCGCCGCGCGTCACCGGGCCGAGGGGGACGCCGTCGCCACGGCCCACGCGTTGCTGCGCATGCTGGCGATTGCGGAGGACGAAGGCGTCACCTCGTGGCCCGCGCTCGAACGGTTGCTCTCGTCGCCGGCAGGCCGCCCGCGGCCGACGGCGAGTGATCGTCGGCGCCGAGCTTTTCCGCTTCCCGCTTCTGAGGACCACATCGCATGAGCGATCGCTTGACCGCACCGCACCCCCTGCTTGAGACCCGCACGCTCGGACGATGGCGCATCCATGCCATTCAGGCGGGCGGACAGCAGCTCGACGGCGGCGCCATGTTCGGCGTCGTTCCGAAGACCCTGTGGGAGCGTCGTCTCGCGGCGGACGAGAAGAATCGGATCCCGCTCGGGATGCGGTGCCTGCTGATCGAGCACGACGACGGGTTGATCCTGCTCGATACGGGGCTCGGGAACAAGGAAACCGCCAAGTTTCACGACATCTACGGGGTCGACAACGCTGGCGGGGAGGGGCGGACGGCACTGGAGGATGGGCTCCAGGCGGCGGGATTTTCGCCGGCGGACGTGTCGCTCGTGATCAACACCCATCTCCACTTCGACCATGCGGGCGGCAATACGTGGCGGAATCCGGGCGGTGAGGTGCTCTCGGCGTTCCCGAACGCCCGGTTCCTCGTGCAGGCCGGCGAGCGGGCCTACGCCGAGCGCGCCAATGAGCGGACGGCAGCGAGCTATTTCCCGGCGAACTGGGCGCCGATCATGAGCGCCGGTCGGTACGAGTTTCTGGAGGGGCCGGGTGAGGTGGTGCCCGGGATTTCGGTGCGGCTCACCCCCGGGCACACCCCGTACCACCAGAGTGTGGTGCTGCGCTCCGGTGGGGAGACGGCGTGCTTCTTAGGAGACGTGGTCCCGACTTCCCATCATCTGCCGCTGCCGTGGATCATGGGCTACGATGTCGAGCCGTTGGTCACGCTGGAATCGAAACGGGCGTTGCTGGCGGACGCGCTGCGGGAAGACTGGCTGCTGATTTTCGAGCATGACGCCGCGGTGGGGTTCGGGCGCGTAGCACTCGACGGCAAGGGGTATCGGCTGGCGGAGTAGGGCGGGGCGCGGAACTGGTGGTGCCCCTTGACCTTGCGGTGCAGGTGCCTACCTTTCCTAGGTTAGTATCGTTTGAGCGTAGGTCCGGGGGCGCGTCAGCGTCCCCACACAACTGAGAAGCGGGCCGGCAGCGACGCCGGTCCCACCCTTCGGCCCTCTCGCCAGGCAACGTCCTGCGGAGGTGTGCTGCTGGAGTCGATCGGCATCGTGTCTCCGTGCGCGCCCGTCAGGGCATCGCAGGCGGAGCAGCACGGTATTCGACGCGGACTCCTCAGGGGTCCGCGTTTTCTGTTTCTTCTACTGGAGTACGGCCTATTCAGGATTCGACGAAGCGACCGCCACGGGTGAACCGGCAGATCCGGATCAGCCCCGTTCGCGTGATCGGCGCCGACGGAAGTCAGCTCGGTATCATGGAAGTCGACGTGGCGCTGTCCCAGGCAGTCGAGCAGGGACTGGACCTCGTCGAAGTGGCGGCTGCCGCGCGGCCGCCCGTCGTCCGCATCATGGACTTCGGGAAGTTCAAGTTCGAACAGGCCAAGCAGGCGCGAATCGCGAAGAAGAAGCAGCACGTGATCCATCTCAAGGAGGTCAAGTACCGCCCCGGGATCGACGATCACGACTTCGAGACGAAAACCCGCCATGCGCGGCGCTTCCTCGAAGAAGGCAACAAGGTGAAGGTGACACTGATGTTCCGTGGCCGGCAGATCGCCCATCCCGAACTCGGGAGACTGGTGGTTGACCGTGTCGCGCAGGAGCTGATGGATCTCGCGAAGATTGAGAGCGCGCCGTCCATGGAAGGGAAATCGATGACGATGATTCTCGCGCCGAAGTAGTCGGCGCGGGATCACCAGCAGGGCCGCTTCCGCATCGGAGCGGTTGACCGCAGCCGTGAGTAGATCATGCCGAAGATGAAGACCCACAGTGGCGCCAAGAAGCGCTTCTCCGTGACGGGATCGGGGAAGGTGCGGCGTCTGAAGGCGTACAAGAGCCACATCCTGACCAAGAAGACGTCGAAGCGTAAGCGCAATCTCCGTCGTCCGACCATCGTCGAGACCAACGGCGAAGTGAAGCGTATCAAGCGTCTTATCCTGGCCTGAGGACCTACTATGCCCCGCGTAAAATCCAACGTCGTCCGCCTCAAGCGGAAGAAGCAAATCCTCAAGCACGCCAAGGGTGCCTTTGGTGGCCGGTCCAAGCTCTGGAAGGCCGCGAAGGAAACCGTGGAGCGTGGCTGGCGCTATGCGTACCGCGACCGCAAGAACAAGAAGCGCGATTTCCGTCGCCTCTGGATCGTGCGTATCAACGCCGCCGCCCGCATGCACGACATGTCGTACAGCGTCTTTATCAACGGCCTCCACGCCGCTGGTATCGAGATCGACCGCAAGGTGCTGGCCGACCTGGCGGTGCGTGAGCCGGATGCGTTCGCCGCGATCGCCGAGCAGGTGCGCAAGGCTGTCGACGCGAAGACCGCCGCCGCCTGATTCGGACCGGCACGTGACATGAGCGGCGGTGCCGTTCGTGATTAAGTTGTGGGGCCGGTATCGAGGTGATGCCGGCCCTTCGTGCATGCGAACCGGATCGGTTTCCCGGTGCGATGCGATTCCCCGATTTCCGATCTCGACTCGTGCAACTTTCCGAGTATCTCGCTCAGGCTGATGCCCTCGCGCAGGACGCGCGCGCGCTACTCGACGGGCTCGAGCCCGCCACCCGCCTCGACGACGCCAAGGGGCAGCTCAATGCCCTCAAGGACGCGCGGCTGGCCGCGCTCCAGGGTGCGCTCCGCGCGCTGCCGCCCGATGACCGGCGTGCGGCGGGGACCGCGTTCAACACGCTCAAGCAGGCGATTCAGGAGCGGCTCGACACCTTTGCCACGCGGCAGGCGGCAGCGCTCGGGGTCGTAGCATTCGATGCCACCATGCCGGCGCGCGGCCTGTGGCGCGGCTCGTTGCATCCCGTCACCATCGTCATCGACGAGATCTGCGACATCTTCCGCGAGCTCGGATTTACGATTGCCCTCGGCCCCGAGGCGGAAACGGAGTGGTACAACTTCGGTGCGCTCAACTTCCCGCCTGATCATCCGGCCATGGAGCTGCACGACACGTTGTACCTCGGTGACGACACCGTGCTGCGGACGCACACGTCGCCTGTTCAGGTGCGCACCCTGCAGCGGTACAAGCCGCCCGTCCGTGTGCTCGCACCGGGCCAGGTGTATCGACGGGATTTTTTCGATGCGACGCACGCGCCCGCGTTCATGCAGCTCGAGGGGCTCGCGGTCGACGAGGGCATCTCGTTCGTCGATCTCAAGGCCACACTGGCCGAGTTTGCCCGCCGTTTTTACGGCGCCTCGCGACGGGTGCGCTTCGGGCCGTCGTACTTCCCGTTCGTCGAGCCCGGGGCGCAGATGGATGTCGAGGTCGACCTCAACGACGGCAAGGGACTGCGCTGGGTCGAGATTCTCGGCTGCGGCATGGTGCATCCACACGTGCTTGAGGATGCCGGCCTCGATAGCGAGAAGTTCACTGGCTGGGCCTTCGGCATGGGCCCGGCGCGCATTGCGATGTCCCGCTACGACATCAGCGACATCCGCGTGCTCTACGATTCCGATGTCCGCTTCCTGGAGCAGTTCGCGCGATGATCGTTTCTCATGAATGGATCAAGCAGTTCGTTCCGCATGACCGCTCCGCTCAGGATGTCGGCGATGCGTTGAGCCGTCACTGCGTGACGCTGGACAACATTGCGCGACTGGGCGCGGATCTCGCGTCGTTCGTGGTCGCGCAGGTTGTCGAGGCCGGTCGGCATCCCAACTCCGACCATCTGTGGGTGACGAAGGTGGACGACGGCAGCGGCACGCTCCTCGACGTCGTGTGCGGCGCGCCCAACGTGGTGGCAGGCGCCAAGTACCCGTTCGCGCGCAGCGGCACGATCATGCCCGGCGGGCTCAAGATCGAGAAGCGCAAGATCCGCGGAGAGACCAGCAATGGGATGCTGTGCTCGTCCCGTGAACTCGGACTCGGACAGGAGCACGACGGCATCCTCACGCTCGACACCGATGTTGCCCCCGGCACGCCGCTGCTCGAGGTGCTGCCCAGCGCGGATGCGCGCATCGACCTCGATGTGCTACCGAACCGGCCCGACCTGCTGTCGCATCTCGGGGTCGCCCGTGAGGTCTCGGCCATCCTCGGCGTGCCGATGCACGCGCGCCCGGCGGACATCGCCGCGGTGCCGCACGAGGTGCCGGTGCATACGGGGACGGCACAGGTCAGCGGTGCCGGCGTGTCGGTGCGCATCGACGACGCAAACGCCTGCCCGCGCTATGTCGCGGCGGTCATCCGCGGCGTGCGCGTCGGCCCCAGCCCCGACTGGCTGCGCGGACGGCTCGAGAGCATTGGGCAGCGCAGCATCAGCAACGTGGTCGATGCCACGAACTACGTGCTGCACGGGCTCGGGCAGCCGGTGCATGCCTTTGATCTGGCCACCCTTGCCGGCGGTGGGATCGTAGTGCGGCCCACCGGAGACGGGGAGTCGCTGGTCACCCTCGACGGCGTCGCGCGGAGCCTGACGGCGGGCACCACGGTGATCTGCGATGGTGTGCGACCCGTGGCTCTGGCCGGGGTGATGGGTGGCCTCGACACGGAAGTGACGGACGCCACGACGGACGTTCTGTTGGAAGTGGCGGTGTTCGAGCCGCGCTTTGTACGCCGCGTGCGCCGTGCGGTGAATCTCTCGACCGATGCGTCGTATCGGTTTGAGCGTGGGGTCGACGCCGGTGACACGCTTGACGTGGCCCGGACGGCGGCGGCGCTGATCGTGCAGGTGGCGGGTGGTGATGTGGTCGCGTTGCTCGATGTCGGCGAGTCAGTCGCCCCGCGTGCGTCCGTGACGCTGCGCCCGTCCCGGTTGGCGCGCGTGCTGGGCGTTGCCGTGCCCCCCGCCGAGTTGCGCGACCGCTTGGAGTCGTTGGGATGCGCCGTGACCGAGGACGCGCATGGCCTGTTGGTTACGCCGCCGTCGTGGCGCCACGACCTGCTGCTGGAGGTGGACCTGATTGAGGAGGTGGCGCGCCTGGTGGGTTTCGATGCCCTGCCGGACGAGCTCCGTCCGTTCCGTCCGGGGACGGCACCGGATCACCCACTGCATCTGGCCGGACGACGCGTCCGCGATCTGTTGGTGGGGATGGGCATGGCCGAAACCCGGCCGATGCCGTTCACGGCCACCGGCGACGAGCACACGCCGCGGGTACGCAATCCGCTTGCGGACGACGAGCCGTTCCTGCGCGCGTCCGTTCTGGACACACTCGCGCGCCGCGCGGAGTACAATCTCTCTCGAATGCAGGGCGATCTCCGACTCTTTGAAATCGGCAACGTGTTTCTGCCGTCGGGCGGGCGCTTGCCGCAGGAAGAGGTGCACGTCGGGGCGCTCCTGATGGGGGCTCGTCGTCCGGCGCATTTCACCGAGCCACAGCCACCCGCGTTCGACATCTGGGACGCCAAGGCGATGGCGGAGCGGATGCTGGCGGTGGCGTTTCCGGGTCGGGCCGCGACCCTGTTGCCCGGCGTGGCACCGACCGTCTGGGTGCTCACGGTCGAGGGAGAAGGAACGGTGGGTACGGTAGGGAACGTGGCGCTCGATCGTCCGGTCTGGGCGGGCGCCGCCTTCGGCATCGAGATCCGCCTCGGCGTGATGTCGTCGGCCGATGTGTCCGCGCCGCGCCAGAACGCGCATGCCAGCGGCGCCGCGGTGCGGGAGGCATCGGCGTCGTCCGGCATTCGCTTCACGCCGCTGCCGACGACACCCGCGGCCGAGATCGACGTGGCGTTGCTGGTGCCCGATGGCATCGAGGCCGCGCGTGTCGAACAGCTGCTGCGCAGCGCCGGTGGCGATCTGCTCGAGCGTGTGGCGCTCTTTGATGAATTCCGCGGCGCCGGCGTCCCCGAGGGGCAGCGCAGCCTCGGCTGGCGCTTGACGTTCCGGCATCCGGAGCGCACCCTGCGGGATAAGGAAATCGAGGGTCGGCGGGCCCGCCTGCTCGACATTCTGGACAAGGAACTGGGTATTCGACCTCGTGCGACCTGATACCGCGGCGTTCCGTGAACTCGACGCACTGGTCCGCAACCTCAGCGACCAGCTCGCCGGCTACCGGCGGCGGGCGCTGGCCGCCGAGGCGCGTTCGCGCGAGCTGGAGCAGGCGGTGGCCGAGCGGGACGGTACGCTGATCGAGATCCGAGCCGATGTACAGCGCTCCACTCAGGCGCGCGCCATTCTGGAGGCGCGGGTGCGTGAGCTCGAGGCCAAGGCGGAGTTGGCAAAGGTGGAGCTGCTGCGCGTGCAGGCCGCGTTCGCCGCGGCGGCTGAGGCCGTCACCCCCCAGGCCGTCGAGCATGAGTTGTCGCGCGAGAACGACCAGCTGCGCGGCCGGCTGGGTGAGGCGCGCGAGAAAGCCGCACAGCTCGGTGAACGCGTCCGGTTTCTACGGCAGCAGATCGGTCATGGGGCGGAGCGATGATCGACAGTAAGCTGGTGGTGCGGGTCCGCATCATGGGCGAGGAGTACACGCTGCGCACCGAGGCGTCGCCGGAGCACACCAAATCGGTCGCGGAGCATGTGGATCGGACCATCCGCGCGATCATGGGGGCGGGGTCCACGATGGAGACGCATAAGGCGGCCATTCTGGCGGCGCTGCAGATCACGGATGAACTGTTTCGTGAGCGCGTCGCCAGCGAGGCCATCACGGCCGACATCCGGCAGCTGGCCTCGGACATCCGTCCGCTGCTACCACCGGCGAAGCGTGGGGACGACGGCGTCCCAGCCTGAGTCGCGACCGGTGCGTGGGAGCGCCCCGCGCGCCCGGGGCTCGGCTCTCGCGGCGCTGGGACGTTGCGGCCCCTTGAAAGCGTCCGTACGTTCTGAAGGTCAACGGTACGTGCGTTCCCTTGGGCCGCGTCGGCGGAGTTCCCTCCCGTCGGTTTACGGCGCATCGTGTTCGTCGCCCGCGCCGTTCGAACGATAGATGCACTGAACCACGATCAAGAACCCGCGCGCAGCCGCGGTGGAGCATAGATCCTCATGGGCGAGATTCCCGCAGCGGCGCTGATTGGCGCCCTTGGGTTGATCGCGGCGGTCGTCGCGTTCGTACTGGGACGACAGTCGTGGCGGAAGGTGGAAACCACCGAGCAGCAGCGTGTGCTGGTGACCGCCGAGGAATCGGCGGTTCGCGTGCTCGACGAGGCACGGCGCGAGGCGGAGACGCTGCGGCGTGGAGCGGTCGTCGCCGGTAAGGAGGATGTGCTGAAGCTGCGCGAGGGCCACGAGCAAGAGGTCCGGCAGCGTCGCGTGGAGCTGGAGCGCGAGGAGAAGCGTGTCATAGACCGGGAGTCGCAGCTCGATCGCGCGCGGGAGTCGCTGGAGGGCCGCGAGCAGGAAGTGCAGCGTCGTGGGGCCGAGCTTGGCCGACGCGAAACCGTGGCCACCTCGAAGGAGCAGGAGCTGGACCGGCTGATCGCGGAGGAGCGCCGCAAGCTCGAGCAGCTCGCCGGCGTCAGCGCGGATCAGGCCAAAGCAGAGCTCGTCCGCCGGCTCGAGGATGAGGCGCTGGCCGATGCGGCGAGCCGGTTGCGTGAGATCCGCGAGTCGGCCAAGCGGAACGCGGAGCGGGAGGCCAAGAAGATCGTGGCGCTCGCGGTGCAGCGCGTGGCGGCGGAGACCACAGCGGAGACGACCGTGTCAGCGGTGTCCCTGCCGAACGACGAAATGAAAGGGCGCATCATCGGGCGCGAGGGGCGTAACATCCGGGCGTTCGAGCTCGCCACCGGTGTGGATGTCATTATCGACGACACCCCCGATACGGTGGTGGTGTCGTGCTTCGACCCCGTCCGCCGGGAAACCGCGCGGCTGGCGCTTGAGAAGCTGGTCAGTGACGGCCGGATTCATCCCGGGCGCATCGAAGAAGTCGTGGCGAAGGCTCGTAAGGAAGTCGAGATCGCGATCATCGAGACCGGCGAGCAGGCGGCCTACGATGTGGGTGTGGCGGGACTGCACCCCGAATTGATCAAGCTCATCGGCCGCATGCGCTGGCGCTCCAGCTACGGGCAGAACATTCTCGCGCACAGTAAGGAAGTGGCGTGGCTGGCCGGCATGATGGCGGCCGAGCTCGGGCTCGACGTGGCGCTGGCCAAGCGCGGCGCGTTACTGCATGACATCGGGAAAGTGCTCACGCATGAGCATGAAGGCACGCACGTCCAGCTTGGGGTGGAGGTCGCCACGAAGTACGGCGAGAGTCCGCTGGTCGTCAACTGCATCGCGGCGCACCATGACGACGTGCCGCACGAAAGCGAAGTGTCGGTGCTCGTGCAGGCCGGCGACAGTATTTCGGGTTCCCGTCCGGGCGCGCGCCGTGAGGCCTTCGAGACCTACGTCAAACGGCTCGAGGGCCTCGAAAAAATCGCGTCCAGTTATCGCGGTGTGGAGCGGGTCTTCGCCATTCAGGCTGGTCGAGAGGTGCGTGTGGTCGTGACACCAGAGCAGGTCGACGACAACCGGATGACGGCGTTGTCCGAGGAAATTGCACGCCGGATCGAGTCGGAGCTGCAGTATCCAGGGCAGATCAAAGTGGTGGTGATCCGAGAGAGCCGGGCGGTGGACTTTGCGCGCTGAACTGATCGACGGCAAAGCGATCGCGGCGGACGTCCGCGCCGATGTGGCGCGGGATGTCGCCGCCCTGCGCGAGCGGGGGGTCGTGCCGGGATTGGTCGTCGTGCTGGTCGGCGACGACGTGGCTAGTGCGACCTACGTGGGCGCGAAGGAGAAGGCGTCGCGCGAAGCCGGGATGTCCGGCGGGACCGTGCGGTTGCCCGCGGCGACGACACAGGCGCAGCTGCTCCGGCTGGTGGAGGAGCTGAATGGCGACGCGGGCGTCCACGGGATTCTCGTGCAGATGCCGCTGCCCGCCCACATCGATCCCGACACCGTGATCCGGCATATCCGTCCTGATAAGGATGTGGATGGTTTTCATCCGGAGAATGTGGGTAAGCTGCTCATCGGGCACACGGATGGCTTCGTGTCGTGTACGCCGGCCGGTGTGATCGAGCTGCTGGTGCGCAGCGGTGTCGAGACGCGGGGGGCGGAAGCCGTGGTCGTGGGGCGCAGCAACATCGTGGGCAAGCCAATGGCCGCGCTGCTCCTGCAGGCGCGCCCGGGCGGTGATGCGACGGTGACCGTCTGCCACAGCCGCACCAAGGATCTGCACATCCATACACGTCGGGCGGACATCCTGATCGTGGCGGCCGGACGGGCGGAGATGATCACCGGCGACATGATCAAGCCCGGTGCAGTGGTCATCGACGTGGGTATGAACAGCGTGCCCGATGCAACGCGGGCGAAGGGGAGTCGGCTGTGCGGCGACGTGCACTTTGCCAGCGCGGTCGAAGTGGCGTCGCGGATCACACCGGTGCCGGGTGGTGTGGGGCCGATGACCATTGCCATGCTGTTGCGGAACACGGTGCGTGCGGCTGAACGCACCGTGAGCTGACGCCCGTGGCCGGACGTCGCAGTGATGGGTATCCGAGTTATGGCCCGCCGGCTGCCGCCGACGAGGCGCCGGGGAGCGCGCCGGAGTCGGCCATTGCCGTGCATACGCTGACGAGTGCGGCCAAGGACCTGATTGAAGGGGCTTTCCCGGCCCTCTGGGTCCGGGGCGAGGTGAGCGACTTCAAGGCCCATCGGAACGGGCACTGGTATTTCGCGCTGCGCGATGCCGACGCGCAGGTCAAATGCGTGATCTGGAGTTCGGCCGCGAAGCGGATACCCGCCCCGCCGGACGACGGTATGCAGGTGCTGGCCTACGGCCAGATGACGGTCTGGCCGGTGCGTGGGGATCTGCAGTTCTCGGTGCGGGCGCTCGAAGCCGCCGGCGACGGTCTGTGGCGCAAGGCGCTGGAACGGACGCGCCTGAGCCTCGAGAAGGACGGGTTGCTCGATCCTGCCCGCAAGCGGGCGCTGCCCGCGTTCCCGCGCCGGATCGCGGTTATCACGAGCCCGGACGGCGCGGCCATGCATGACATCATCACGGTCGCCCGCAGCCGAAGCGCGGACGTCGAACTCGTGATCGTGCCGGCGAAGGTGCAGGGGGAAGGCGCCCCGGAGTCGTTGGTGGCGGCGATCGAGCGCGTGAGCCGGTGGCACGATGCCGATCTGTTGATCATCGGCCGCGGCGGCGGGGCCCGCGAGGATCTCTGGGCCTTTAACGACGAGCGGGTGGCTCGCGCCTTGGCCGGGTGTCCGATCCCCACCGTGTCGGCGGTGGGGCACGAGGTCGACGTGACGATCTGTGATCTGGTCGCGGATGTGCGCGCAGCCACCCCGTCGGCGGCGGCGGAGATCGCGGTGCCGTCGCGCCGTGAGGTTGTCGCGCGTGTGGCCTCGCTGGGCACGAGACTCGCCGGGGCGGCGCGGCGACGGGAAGAGCGTGCGGTCGCGGCCCTGTCACAGGTCCAGCGTCGTCTGGGCCTGGCGGCGACGCGCGTGGTGGAGCGACGGCGCTCGCGGATTGAGGCGCTGGCGGGGCAGTTACACGCGCTCTCGCCGTTGCAGACGCTCGCCCGCGGATTCGCGGTGGCGCGAACGCTCGAGGGCGCTACTTTGAGCGGACGGGATCAGTTCGTTCCGGGCGCCCCGTTCGACTTGTGGCTCCGCGACGGCATCGTATCGGCGGTTGCCGGTGCGGGGCGCCCACTTCCCGAGCTTTCGCCGGTGTTCCCGCCTCAGGAGGGTGGATGAGTTTCGAACAGTCGTTGACCCGCCTCGAGGAGATCGTACGCGACCTGGAGCGCAACGACATCGATCTCGAGCAGGCCCTGCGCCTGTTCGAGGAAGGGATCGTGCATCTGCGCAGTGCGGGGGCCGCGCTCAAGACCGTCGACGCGCGCGTCCAGCAGCTGGTCGAGGCGGCCGACGGGTCGTTCTCCGTCGTAGACCTGGGCGGTTGAGCCGATGACGCCAACTGGGACCGCTACCACGGGGCCGACGTTCGCCGCCGAGCGCGCTGCGGTGCAGCAGGCGCTCGATGCGTTCTGCGCGCGCTGGCTGGGGGACATCGCCCCGCTCACGGCGGAAGCGATCCGGTACTCGCTGCTCGGCGAAGGCAAGCGGCTGCGCGCGATCCTGTTGCTCGAGGCCTACCGGGCCTGCGGCGGCACTGGTGACGCACGCGATCTCGCGGCCGCCGTCGAGGTGGTGCACGCCTACTCGCTGGTCCACGACGATCTGCCGTGCATGGACGATGACGACGTGCGTCGCGGCCGTCCGACGGTCCACCGCGTGTATGGCGTACCCGTGGCCACCGCCGCCGGACTGGCCATGGTACCGCTCGCGGCGCGCAGCGCGTGGCATGCGTCGCGGGCGATGGGGCTGTCGGACGCGGTCGCGGGGGACATCGTGCGCGATCTGATGGACGCGGCGGGTGCCGGCGGCATGATCGGTGGGCAATTGCTCGATCTCGAGGCGGAGGGAGTACCCCTCACCCTCGAGGCACTGGAACGGGTGCATCGCCTGAAGACCGGCGCGCTGATCATGGCGTCGGTCACGTTGGGCGCCCGCGCGGCGTTGGCCCCGGCGTCGCGTCGCCACGCACTCGAGCGCTACGGCGCGTCCATCGGTCTGGCGTTTCAGATTGCCGATGACGTGCTCGACATCACGGCCACCACGGACGAGTTGGGAAAGACCGCTGGACGCGACATCGCGCTGCATAAAAGCACCTATCCCGCGCTGCTCGGCGTGGACGGCGCCATCGAGCGCGCCGTCGCCCTGGTGGACGATGGATGCCGGGCGCTGTCCGACGAAGGCCTGCTGACACCCACGCTGGATCGGGTGGCGCGATACATCGTCGAACGCCGCTCGTAACGCCGCATGTGACGTCCTCCCGCATCACGCCGTAGCTTACCGCTGTACCTGCTCGACGCACCCGACCGCCGCGGACGTCTCCCGCCGGACCCTACCCGAATTCGTCATGTCCATTCTCGAAGGCATCATCTCACCCGCCGATCTGCGCGGCCTGTCGCGCGACGAGCTCCGTACGCTGGCGCAGGACATGCGCGAACGTCTCATCGACGTGTGCTCGCGCACGGGCGGTCACATCGGGGCAGGGCTAGGCGTCGTCGAGTTGACGATCGCGCTGCACACGGTGTTCGACACGCCGCGCGACCAGCTCGTCTGGGACGTCGGGCATCAGGCGTATCCGCACAAGCTGCTCACCGGCCGCAACGCCGAGATGGAGACGCTGCGGCAGGAAGGCGGACTGTCCGGGTTCCTCAAGCGGACCGAAAGCGAGTACGACACGTTCGGTGCCGGACATGCCGCCACCGCAATTTCCGCGGCGCTCGGCATGGCGGCGGGGCGCGACGTGCTCGGCGAGTCGTTCAAGGTGGCGGCGATCATTGGTGACGGTTCGATGGGATCGGGGCTCGCCTATGAGGGGCTCAACAACGCCGGGCACTCGGATCGGGACATTATCGTCGTCCTGAATGACAACGAGATGTCGATTGCGCCCAATGTGGGCGCGATGCACAAGTACCTCACGAGCATTCAGCGCAATCCGCTGTACAACCGGTTGCGCTCGCGCATCGGCGATCTGGTGGACAACGCCCCCGCGCCGTTCAGCGGGGTCAGCACGCTGGTGCGCAAGTGGGAGGAAAGCGTCAAGTCGCTCCTCACGCCCGGCGTGCTGTTCGAGGAACTCGGCTTTCGCTATTTCGGGCCGATCGACGGGCACGATCTCGACGCGCTGCTCGAGACGTTCGCCGCCGTGCGCGCGATGAACGGACCGCGACTGGTCCATGTCATCACGCAGAAGGGCAAGGGATTCCCGGCGGGCGATCACGGCGAGAAGTGGCACGCACTGCCCCCCGGGCACGATCCGGCCACGGGCAAGCAGTTGTCGGTGTCGACGGCCAACCCCGCGTACACCGCCGTCTACGCCAAAGGGCTCGCCGAACTCGGGGCTGAGCGAAAGGACATGGCGGTGATCACCGCGGCGATGCCCGGTGGGACGGGGACGGCGCCGTTCGCGAAGGCGTTCCCCGACCGGTTCTTCGATGTCGGCATCGCCGAGGGGCATGGTGTGACCTTTGCCTCGGGGCTTGCCACACGTGGCGTCCGACCGGTCGTGACCATTTACTCCACGTTCCTGCAGCGCGGGTACGACAACATCATCCACGATTCGGCGCTGCAGAAGCTGCCTGTCGTGTTTGCGATGGACCGCGCGGGGCTGGTCGGTGAGGACGGCGAAACACACATGGGGCTGTACGACATCGCCTACATGCTCAGTGTGCCGGGAATGACCGTCACGGCTCCCAAGGACGGCGCCGAAATGCTTGGCCTGTTGCGCGCGGGCGTGGAGCACATGGATGGTCCGTTCTGTTTCCGGTATCCGCGCGATGCGTCGCCGGATGTGCCGGGCGCGATGGCGCAGATCCCGGCGACGCCCTACGCCACGTGGGAAGTGGTGCGCCGTGGCCGCGAGGTCGCGATTCTCGCCGTCGGCACGATGGTGAACCAGTCACTGAAGGCGGCGGAGTTGCTCGCGGCGGACGGCATCGACGTGACGGTGGTCAACTGCCGGTACATGAAGCCGTACGACGAAGTCACGCTGAATGCGATTCTGGCTGGTCACACGCATGTGTTGACGGTCGAGGAAGGGACCGTGGTGAACGGATTCGGGGCGTTCATCAGCTCCGTGATTCACCGACTGGCGCCGACGGTGCGCACGTCCGTGCACGGCGTTCCCGACCGGATCGTGTATGCGGCGCCGCGTGCGAAGCAATTGGCGTCTTGCGGACTCGATCCCGCAGGGATCGCGGATCATGTGCGGGCGTTGCGCGATTCTGAAGCCCTCGCCGGCTGATGCGCGTCGGCGTCATTGGCCACAAGGGCTACGTCGGCCTTCCCGCGATTCTGGCGACCCTGCTGGAGCTTGCGCCCTCGCTTGGGCTGACGCTGTTGTTCGAGGACGATCTCTGGGAGATCGCCGCGCAGGGCGGGAGACTCGAGTCGCCCGAGCAGATCGACGCCATGTTCACGCTGGGCGGTGACGGCACCCTGCTGCGCGGGGCGCGGTTCCTCAACGGGCGCACGGTGCCGATCCTGGGCATCAATCTGGGGCGCCTGGGCTTCCTGACCAGCTGCAGTGCGGAGGAGTTCGAGGAGGGCGTCCGCCGGTTTGCCGCCGGCGATTTCGTGTCGGAGCCGCGCATGGCGCTGGAATCGTGCGCGCTCGACCGCGACGGCGTGGAGCGGTGCCGATGGATGGCCCTCAACGACGTGGTGCTGCACAAGGGTGGCTTTGCCCGCGTGGTGAAGTTCACGGTGTTCGTGGACGACGAGGCGATCGGCTCGTACTCCGCCGACGGGCTCGTGACGTCGACGCCGACGGGCTCGACGGGCTACTCGCTCTCTGCCGGCGGTCCGATCGTGGTGCCGACCGTGGAGAGCATCGTGCTGACGCCCGTCTCGCCGCACACGCTGGCGATGCGTCCGCTGGTGTTGCCGCCACACGTCGAGGTGAAGGTGCGTGCGGATGATGGGCCCGAGCAACTTTTGGTGACGATCGATGGACAGGTGGGCACTACCTTCACCGGTGGTGAGACGTTGGTGGTCCGTCGGGCGCGCAACTCGGTCCAGATTGTGCGTTTCCCGGGCACCACGTTCTTCACGCGCTTGCGCCGCAAGCTTGGATGGGGCGGCCTCTCCGAGCGCGACGGCGAGACCATCTGAGGAGGTAGGGCATGCTGGTCGAGCTTCGCATCCGCAATGTGGCCGTGATCGACACCGTTGCGCTGCCGCTCGCGACTGGGTTGAACGTGCTCACCGGCGAAACCGGCGCCGGCAAGTCGCTGATTGTCGGCGCCTTGGGGATGCTGCTGGGTGAGCGTGCCGCCACCGATCGGGTGCGGAGCGGCACCGAGAAGGCCACCGTGGAGGGGGTCTTCGAGCCCGGGCCGGTCCCGGGGTTGCGAGCGCTGCTCGACGAGCGCGGGTTGGACGCCGACGACGACACGCTGGTGCTGAAGCGCGAGATCGGCAGCAACGGCCGCTCCCGCGCTTGGATCAATGGATCGCCCGTCACCGCCGCCGTCCTCGCTGACGTGGGCTCGCGTCTGGTGAGCGTGCTGGGGCAGCATGACTCGCGTCAGCTCGTGGATCCGGAACATCAGCGTGAGGTGCTCGACGCGTTCACCGGCGCGCTCGAGGTGCGCGTGCGCGTGGCGCAGGCGCATGCCGAGCTCGGTGCCTTACGCGCGCGTGAGCGCGAGCTGGACGTCCGCCGACAGGACGCAGCGAAACGCGCGGATTATCTCCGCTTCGTGACCCGCGAAATTGACGACGCGAATCCGGTCGTCGGCGAGGACGATACGCTCGACGGCGAGATCCGCCGGCTGTCCCATGCCGAGGAGCTGCAAACGCTCACGGTTCAGGCCGCGGCGGCGATCTCCGGGGACGAGCGCGCCGCGCTCTCGCGTCTGGCCGTGGTGCGCCGTTCGCTCGCCGCCTTGGCGCGCATCGACCCGGACACGGCGCGCTGGCAGGCGGGCTTCGATGCGGCCGTGTACGCCTTGGACGAGCTCGTGCGCGAGTTCGAGATGTACGCGGAGGCGGTGGAGGGTGACCCGTCGCGCCTCCGGGTGCTGGAGCGTCGCCGGGAGCAACTGCTGACGCTTATGCGCAAGCACGGGCCCACGCTGCAGGAGGTCATCGACACCGGGGCCGAGGCGCGCGCTGAACTCGAGCTGGTTGATGGTGGGGTGCTCGATCTGGCGGCCATCGCCGCCGCGCGTGCGGCGGCGGAAGGCGCGCTCGCCGAGGCAGCGGCCGAACTGACGCGGCGTCGGCAATCCGGCGCGCAGCAGCTGGCCCTGGCCGTCACGGCCTTACTACCCGAACTCGGCATGCCCGAGGGGCGCCTCGACGTCGTGCTGCTGCCGGTCGAGCAGATCGGCGCGGCCGGTGCGGAGCAGGTCTCATTCGTGGCGACACTCAATGCGGGCAGTGATGTGCGGCCGCTGGGCCGTTTGGCCTCGGGGGGCGAGCTGGCGCGGGTCATGCTTGCGCTCAGCACGGTGCTCGCGCGGCTCCAGCAGGTACCGACGCTGGTGTTCGACGAGGTCGATGCCGGCATCGGGGGCGCTGTGGCCTGGCAGGTGGGCGCTCTGATGCGTCGCGTGGCACAGCACCATCAGGTGCTCGCGATCTCACACCTCGCCCAGATCGCGGCGCGCGCGCACCATCATGTGGTGGTACGCAAGAGTGCGGTCGGCACGGTGACCACCGCGGACACGATGGTGGTGCAGGACGAACCGCGCGTGGTCGAGATTGCCCGGATGCTGGGCGGCGACGCTGATCGCGAGGTGAGCCGTGCCCATGCGCGCGAATTGCTCGTGCGCGGCAGCGAGGATGAGCCGGAGCCCGCCGCCGCGCCGCGTCAGCGTCGCGGGAAACCCGTGTAGACGCGCATTTCCAGCCGGTCGCTTGAGGCGGCGGGAGACAACGCTCCCGATCCGCGGAGCGGTATCGTGTGGGTGAAGATCACTTCCGCGGGCCACCGCGAGCGGCCCCGCACGTAGCTGGACAGCGTGGAAAATGTTGCCCCGAACGCCGCGGCGTGCACCGTGCGTGATGGCACGTCCGAGCTCCCCGCGGGCTGCTCGCGGTCGCCCGCCGCGGGCTCGTACGAGTCGGTGCCCCATCGCCGGAGCAAGTAGGCCCCGGAGAGCCCGAAGAACTGCCCGATGGCCAGCCGGGGGGCGAGTTCGATGTCCATCCGCGTGCCCAGTGTGCGCGCGGCCGTTCCCACCGTAAAGGGAGCGAATGGGGAGGACGCCGTGCTGAGGGGCAGGGCGATCGCCACATTGTCCACGAGCGGCTTGGCCGCGCGCACCGTCGCACTGATCCACACGCTGCGAGAGAGCACGAGGTCCGTGGTGCTGCGGAGCAGCAAGGCATTGGCCCCCTCGCCGATCGGCACGTCGAACGGGTCGTCCGTTCGGTCCGCCCCCGCCGTCCCGAAGCGCCATCCTCCGGTCACCATGCTGCGAAGCCCGCGCGCGCCGGAGAGCAGGCGTTTCGCTTGATCGGTGTCAAAGCTGTCGTACAGCAGAAACGACGCGGTGAGATCGATATCGCCGATGCCTGCCCGACGCGTATTGCCCAATCGCTCGTACCCCAGCTTCCACGTGGTGTCCTTGGCGATCTGCGCCATGCCGCCCGGGCCGTACACCGTGGTCGCGCCGGCCGGTGCGGCCCCCTCTGCAATGCTCGTGATGCCGAACGTCGCGAAGTCGGAGCGCAGGGTGGCAATGGTCGCGCGGACGGCCGTCTGTGCCGTGCCGCCCGCGATCGGCACGACCGGTGCGCCGCCGCGTGTTGCATCGCCATACACGGCCGCAATCGCGCTGCGCGTCGTTCCGGCCCGCAGCAGCAGGGCCTGCGCTACGGCCGCGTTGGCACGAATGGCGTCGCAGCCCGCGGCCGCTACCGCTGCGCAGCGCGTGAGCTCGGCGCTCAGCGTGGTGCGCGCGAGATCGATCTGCGACAACACGGCGCCGTTGCTCGCCCGTGCCGTGGCGCCGGTCGTCGCGGCGAGCGCCGGGTTGATCCCGACATTGGCGGTTGAGCCCACGCGATTGAACAGGAGCTCCGCAATGTCACGTGATTCGACATACGGAACCAGCAGACGGAGCGACAGCCGGCGGGTGACGCCGTAGCTCACCCCGAAGGGGGCGATACTCTGCCGCACTTCGCCGGCGGCATCGAGCGACCCCATCGACAGTGCGAACGCGCTCTGCCCGGTAAGTGCCCGCAGCCCCACTTCCGCCGAGGACAGTCGCGGAAAGAGCGCCACACCGGCCGCTGCTGTGTTCAGGGCCCCGAAGAGCGGCGTCGTGGTTGTGCCACCTGCACCGAAGACGGCATCCCAGTCGTTCCAGAGTCCGGACGCCAGCAGGCGATACGAGCCCTTGGGGAGCGGAATGGCGTCGTCACCCACGCCGGCGACGGCCTGCGCCGACAACGGAGTGGGGCCTGCTACGGCACCCGCAAGCGCCGCCGCCAGCATCACGGTGCGGCGGTATCCGCGTCGGAACAGTGGTGCACAGCGAAGTGGAGGCAGCAGCACGGAAACCCGGTGGAAGGCAAGGGCACGTCAGCGGTCCCGATGTCAGGTCGCCGCGTCGGTGGGCCGCACGACGTTGACACCGACCCGACCGGCTAGATTAGCCCGTATCGGAGGGGGCGTCAACGAATCCCCTCGTCCCGTCACTTCAGAGTGTGCTGTGCAACTACCCACTGTCCCCTGGCAGCTTACTGGCAATCACTGGCTGACCTTGCCGTGCATCAACCCCACGGATGGAGCCATCCATGCGGTGGGGGTGCTGCATCGCGGTGCGCGCGCCGCGGTTGAATTCGCCGGCTGCCCCGAGTTCATGGGGGGGCAGGGTACCCCGCTCATGGGGCCCGTGCTGCGGGTGAACGGCGACGTTCGCGTGCTGGCCGCCGAGGGGATTGCGTGGGAGCGTGCGGTGGGGTGGCTCCCCACGTTCACGTGCACCATCGGGTCGCTGGTGGTCCGCGGGACGATCTTTGCGCCGTACGGGCGCGATGCCGACATGGCGGGCGCGGTGTACACGTTCGCCGTTGAAAATCGGGGTGGCGCCGACGTCGAGC
>CANJOX010000001.1 GCA_947475795.1 Gemmatimonadota bacterium | reverse complement strand
GTGAAGGCGCAGTTGGAGGTGTACGGCAAGCGGTACGGCCGGTATCCGGCGCGTCGCTTCCGTCCGCAGGCCGTGCTGCAGCCGTCGGGCTTCGACGACGCCACCAACGACATTCCCTTCGGCCTCGAGCCGCTGGCGAACCTCGGCCGCGGTACGGTGATCGGTGCCGAGCTGCTGCTGCAGAAAAAGCTGTCCGAGATTCCGGTGTACGGGCTGGTCACCGTGAGCGCCAACCGCACGCGCTTCGCCGCCGTGGATGGCGTGGAACGTCCGGGCGCCTTCGACGCGCCGGTCGTGGCCAACGTGTTGCTGGGCTGGCGTCCCAGTGCGAAGTGGGAACTGTCCACGCGCATGCGCACCGCCACGGGCTTGCCCACCACGCCGTTCGTGGCCGGTGGTGTGCGTGAAGGGACGTTGGATTTCACGCGCTACAACGAAGGCGCGCGCCTGCCGCAATTCTTCTCCCTCGACGCGCGGGTCGATCGTCGCTGGCAGATCGGACGCACGCAGCTCATCACGTATCTCGACGTGCAGAACGCCACCGCGCGGCAGAACGTGAGCGCGGTGGCATGGAACACCCGGTTGCGTTCGCCGGAGCGCCAGACGTCCATTGGCGTGCTACCCAGTATCGGGATCGACTGGACGTTCTGACTCGCCGAGGGCGCCCTCAGCGCGCCTTGCCGGTGTGGTTGAGCACCAGCCACAGCGTGCCGTTCTGTTCGTTGGTCCGTGCACGCGGCACGGCCACCCATTGCTGCAGCCAGAGCACGTCGAGCCGCTGCCGCGCGGTGAGCGGGATACCGGCCCCCACCGAGAAGCGGTTCTGGTCCACCGAGGCACCGCGATCGGTGCCGGCCAATCCGATGAACAGATCGTTCTGCGCGATGGCGAGCACCGGCTGTCCGGCGCGCGTCAGCCCGGCCAGCGGGTGCTGGACGCGCAGGAGATACCGGGTGCGCTGCGCGAATCGCGAGGCACTCAGCGAATCACCGCCGGCCCCGTTGGGGAGCACGTCGGCCAGCCACCGGTGTTCGAACCGGTAGCGATGCATCACGTCGAGCCGACCCAGCCGCTGATTGAACTGCGCCAGATAAAACAGCTGACGGTCGCGCAGCGGTCGCGCCGACGGCACCTCGCCGTAGGGCGCCGTGGCCACATAGTTCAATCCGACGCCCAGACGCAGCCCCGGCGTGACGCGGTAGGTCAGGGTGCCGCGCGTCAGGAGCTGTTGCGGCTTGGCGCCGCCGTCGGTCCGTCGCCACTGCACGTCGCTGAGCACCGCCCAGCGGGCCGACAGGGGCTGATCCACCACGGCGGCCACCCACAGATGCTCCTGCCGTACCGTCCGCCACGGCGTGGCGCTTTGCGCCTCGCTGTTCGGCGCGGCGACGATATGGGCGGTGGCGAGGGTGATCAGGGCAGATCGGATCAGCGCGGGAGCACGGAACGGCACGGGACGACGGGCTGGTGGTGACGACGCAGACAACCGAACGTCGAAGGTCGCCCGTTGCTGCACCGTGCGGGAGGGATGGGACGGCGAATCACGCCACGATATCTTCCGACATCTTCCCGTTGCCTCACCCGCGCCTCACGACGCGCCCCGAGACCCTCATGACCGACCCGACGCCCACGCCGACGCCCCACGACCTGTCCGATGCCGCTGCCGGCCATGTGGAATTCCCGGTGGCCACGCCGGTCGATCTGCAGCGGCTCGAGCGCGTCCGGATGGATCTACTGCGCGTGCATCGCGCACTGCTGGAGGCCGAGCGCGCCCGCTACGAAAAGGTGCGCGGCCGCATCGCCAACAACAGCGCGTTCCTGCAGCTCGTGATCAACGATCCCTGGTTTGACTGGCTGCGCCCCATGGCCCAGCTGGTGCTCCTGATCGACGAGCGCACGTCGGACAAGAAGCAGCCGCTCGGCACCGCCGAGGCCGTGTCGCTGTTCGGTCGCGCCCGGAGTCTGCTGCGGGCCGACGCCGATGGGGATGCGTTCCAGCGCCTGTTCTACCAGGTGGTGCAGACGTCGCCCGAGCTGGCCGTGCTGGCCCGTCAGGTCGCCACGGGGCTCGCCAGCGCCTGAGCCACCGCGCCATCGGCCACGCGGGTAGATTGCATGGTCCCCGCCGCCCCTCCAGCCCGCCGCCATGACGTTCGCTGTTCGCCGTGTGTGTGAGGCGCTGCTGGTCAGCGCTGCGTGCGCTGCCCTGTCCGCGCTGCCGGCGCAGTCCGCCGGTGCCGCGAAGCAGCCGCCGCTGCCGCCGGACCTGCCGGCGTTCGCGCCCGTCCCGACCACGTTCGAGGGGCTGTTCGCCGAGCGGGATGCGCGCGCGCTCGATGTGCTGGGCTATCTGCGGTGCATCGAGGCCACGGTGGCCGCGCTGCGGGCCGGCGCGCTGGGCGGCGTGGAGCGGGGCTGGTCGCTCACCTGCCTCAAGCAGGGCACCGAGTGGCGCGGCATCTTCGGTGAGCTGACGGACACGCCGCCCGGGATGCGCGTGCGCGTACAGTACGCGCTGCGCGACGGCGGGCTCGCGGGCGTTGCCGACCGCGGCGCCGTGGGGCGCGGCATGGTGGTGCGTGATCCGGTGGATACGGCGCGCGCCGCCGGGACGGCCCGCGCGCTGCTGCGCGGTCTCGCGGCCACGGCGCCGGGCAATGGCATCGGACAGTTCATCCCCGTCACGCTGGCGCAGAAGAATTTCACGGAGGTGTGGTTCGTCCCGTCGGCGAACACCCCCGACCGCGCGATCGTGGGCGGTGACTCGGTGATCCAGATGTCCGCCGACGGCACCCGTGAGCTGGGACACGCCAAGACTGCGCCGCGCGTGCGCGTGCTGGCCATCCCCCCCGGCGCCACCACATATACGCTGGACAGCAGCGAGCCGACGCAGCCACTGATGACCGAGCTCATGCTCGCGCATCTGGCGATCGATCTGCTCCCCGAGCTGCGCGTGCGCACGCGCGACTACGACGCGATTCTCACGCGCTCCACCCGACGCTGGACGTTCGTCAAGCGATGATCACCCCGCTCACGCGCTCCGCATGACCCGCACGCTGCTCATGGCCTCTCTCCTTGCGCTTTATTGGCACCCGCCGGCCCCACTGGCCGACGATCAGGTGCTCGCCCCGTGCCCCGACACGCCGAACTGTGTGTCCACCGAGGCCACGCGCGCCTCGCAGCGGGTGCCCACGGTGCCGTTCACCGACGCCCCCGAGGCGGCACTGCGCCGGGCCCGCGAGGCGCTGCTGGCCGAGCCGCGCACCACGATCACCGCCGAGCGCGCGGGCGCGCTGCGCGCCGAATGCCGCAGCCTCGTGTTCCGCTTCGTCGATGACGTGGACATCGTGGTGGACAGCGCCGCGCACGTGTATCGGTTCCGCTCGGCGTCCCGCGTGGGGCGCAGCGACCTCGGGGTGAATCGTCAGCGCATCGCGCGGATCGCGGCGCGCCTGGCGCCGGCGTCCACTACCCCCTGACGGAGACGCACCGATGTCGCTGGTCTTGCGCGCGGCCACGCCGGCCGACGTCCCTGTGATCCGGGATCTCATCGAGGGGCTCGCCGACTATGAACGGCTGCGGCACGAGTGCATCGCCACCGATGCGCTCCTGCACGCGGGCTTGTTCGGCGAGCGGCCGTACGCCGAAGTGGTGATCGCCGAGTGGGACGGGGCGTCCGCCGGGTTCGCCCTCTTCTTTCACAACTTCTCCACCTTCCTTGCGCGTCCGGGGATCTATCTCGAAGATCTGTTCGTGCGGCCGGCGCATCGGGGACGGGGCGTGGGCAAGGCGCTGCTGCGGCATCTGGCGCAGCTGGCGGTGGCCCGGGAGTGCGGACGACTGGAATGGTCGGTGCTGGACTGGAACGTGGATGCGATCGGCTTTTACGAAAAGCTGGGCGCGCGCGCGCAGGATGAATGGACGGTGTACCGCGTCACGGGGGATGCCTTGACGCTTCTTGCGACCGACGAGGGGTAACCATGGACGTGTCGAATCAACCCGCCGCGCGCTCGCGGCGCGCGATGCTGCAACTGCTGGCCGCCGGTGTCGCGGGCAGCGCGCTGGCGCCATCGCTCCTGCGGGCGGCGCAGGCGGCGGATCCATCGGGTGGTGATCGCTCGCGCCGCATCGACCGGATCGGCCTGCAGCTGTACACCGTGCGCAGTGCGCTCGCCAAGGATCTCGAGGGCACGATCGCGGCGGTGGCGGCGGCCGGCATCACCGAACTCGAGTTCGCCGGCTACTTCAACAAGCCGGCGGCGTGGTGGCGTGATCTTATGCAACGGCATGGGCTCACGGCACCGTCCACGCACGAACCGCTACCCGCCACCGACGACGGCTGGCCGGCGATTTTCGATCGTGCCACCGCGATGGGGCACGGGATCGTGATCGTGCCGTTCGTGGGTACCGAATACCGCGGCTCGCGCAGCAACTGGATGAAGCTCGTGGCGCGCCTGAACACCGGGGCGCGGCTGGCGAAGGCGGCGGGGCTGCAGTTCGCCTATCACAATCACGATTTCGAGTTCGCGCCCGTGGACGGCACCACCGGCTACGACCTCATCACCGGCGAGACCGACCCGGCGATGATGCTGCTCGAGCTCGATCTGTACTGGACCATCAAGGCCGGGCACGACCCGCTCGCCATCATGGCGCGGCAGCCGGGACGCGTGGTGTGCTGCCACGTCAAGGATGCCAGTCCGGCCCCGGAGCGCGCCATGCGCGATGTCGGCGCGGGCACCATCGATTTCAAGACGATCCTCGCCAAGGGCCGTGGGCTCGGCCTCACGCACTGGTTCATCGAACACGATCAGCCCGTCGATGCGCTGGCCTCGATCCGCGCCAGCGCGGCCGCCATGCGGGCCTACTGACCGTCGCCACTTCCCCTCCTGATCCCCGCTCTCATGCAAGTCCAGCCGCGTCGGTCGTCGTATGACGTCTGCATTGTCGGATCGGGCGCCGGTGGCGCCATGGCCGCGTACGAACTCACCCGTCAGGGTGCCAATGTCATTCTGCTCGAAGCGGGTCCGTGGTGGGACAACACCAAGGACTCCTCGATGCTCAAGATGCCGTACGACACGGCACGTCGCGGCGGCAGCACCCCCGAGCGCCCTTTCGGTGAGCACGATGCCTGTCTGGGCGGATGGGAGATCCCCGGCGAGCCGTACACCGTGGCAGAGGGGTCGAAGTTCTCGTGGTGGCGCGGACGCATGCTGGGCGGCCGCACCAACCACTGGGGCCGCATCTCGCTGCGCTTCGGGCCGCAGGACTTCAAACAGAAAACGCACGACGGCCTCGGTGACGATTGGCCCATCGGCTACGACGACATCGCGCCGTACTACGATCGCGTGGACCGCCTGATCGGCATCTTCGGCAGCCGCGAGAATCTGTTCAATCATCCCGACGGCGAGTTCATGCCGGCGCCGGAGCCGCGCTGCTACGAGAAGCTGGTGCAGCAGGCCTCCAAGAAGCAGAACGTCACCTGCATCCCCGCGCGGCTCAGCATCATCACCAAGCCGCTCGGCAACCGTGCGCCGTGCCACTACTGCGGGCAGTGCAACCGCGGCTGCATGAGTAACTCCAACTTCTCGGCGCCGAACGTGCTGCTGTTCCCCGCCATGCAGACGGGGCGGCTGAAAATCATCAGCAACGCGATGGCGCGGGAAGTCACCACCGATGCCAACGGCCTCGCGACCGGCGTGAGCTACATCGACAAGAGCACCGGCCGCGACGAACACGTAAAAGCCAAGGTGGTCGTACTCGCCGCGTCGAGCTGCGAGTCTAGCCGCATCATGCTCAACTCCAAGTCCACGCGTCATCCGCACGGCATCGGCAACTCCAGCGGCGTGGTGGGCCGGTACATCACCGACTCCACCGGCACGGATGTCGCGGGGTATATCCCCGCCATGGAGTCGATGCCGCGGCACAACTGCGACGGCGTGGGTGGCGGTCACGTGTACATGCCGTGGTGGCTCGACAACAAGAAGCTTGACTTCCCGCGCGGCTATCACATCGAGGTGTGGGGCGGCTTCGGTATGCCGAGCTACGGCTTCATGGGCGGCATCCAGCGCTATCCCGACGGTGGCGGCTACGGCGCGTCGCTCAAGGACAGCTATCGCAAGTACTGGGGCACCACGATCGGCTTCTCGGGGCGCGGCGAGATGATCCCCAACGAGAACAGCTACTGCGAGCTCGACCCCGACAAGAAGGATCAGTGGGGCATCCCGGTGCTCAAGTTCAGCTTCAAGTGGAGCGACCACGAGTACAATCAGGTCAAGCACATGCAGGAGACGTTCCGCGCCCTGATCGCCGAGATGGGCGGGCAGGTGTTCAATGCGATGCCCACGAAGGAACAGGGGTACGGCATCAGCGCGGGCGGCCAGATCATCCACGAACTCGGCACGGTGCGCATGGGCGATCAGGAGAAGAACTCCGCGCTCAACGCGAACTGCCAGGCGTGGGACTGCAAGAATCTGTTCGTAGCCGACGGCGGTCCGTTCGTGTCGCAGGCCGACAAGAATCCCACCTGGACGATTCTCGCGCTGTCGATGCGCGCGGCCGGGTACATCACGCAGCAGCGCAAGGCGGGGGCTCTCTGATGGAACGCCGTGACATGATGAAGCTGCTGGCCACGATGCCGCTCGGCGCCTGGGCACTGTCGGGCAGCGAGGTGGCCGACGCCGCGACGCACACGCACGCCGTGCTCGAGGCCCTCGAGGGCGAGCAGCCGCCGCGCGCCTACACGCCGAAGTTCTTCCAGCCGCTGGAGTGGCGTACGGTGCGCGTGCTGGCCGACATCGTCATTCCGCGCGATGAACGGTCGGGGAGTGCCTCCGACGCGGGCGTGCCGCAGTTCATGGACTTCGTGATGGTCACCTATGCCAGCAACCAGGCGCGGATGCGTGACGGGCTGGGGTGGATCAACGCCGAATCGCGGAGCCGCTTCGGCGTGTCGTTCCCCGATGCCACGGCGGCGCAGCGGCTGGCCATCGTAGACGACATCGCGTGGCCGGCCAAGGCGACGAAGGAACGTCAATCCGGCGTACGCTTCTTCAACGCTTTCCGCGACCTCACGGCCAGCGGCTTCTTCACCAGCCGCATCGGCGTGAAGGACATCGGATACATGGGGAACATGCCCTTGTCGGCCTGGACCGGCTGCACGCCGGCGGCGGAACAGCACATCGGGGTGCGGTGATGCGCGCGGCGAACCCGCCGGGCGTGCCGCGCATGGTGCGGCGGGTCAAGGCGCTGGCGGTGGCGGTCGCGGCGGCGCTCGTCGCCCCGTCGCTCGGGGCGCAGCGGGCGCCGGTGGGGCCGGCCACGCGCTCGTACGTGGCCGTGGACACCACCGTGCTCGCGCTGATCAACGCGCGGGTGATCGACGGCACCGGGGCGCCCCCGCGTGAGGGGCAGACGCTGGTTATTCGCGACGGCCGGATCACGGCCATCGGCGCCACGGCGACGGGTCGCGCCGGGGGTGTGGCGGTGCCGGCGGGGGCACAGGTCATGGATTTGGCGGGCAAGAGCGTGATGCCCGGACTGGTCATGGTGCACGAGCACCTGTACTACCCGGTGGGTGCCGGTACGTACGGCAACCTCACGGAGAGCTTCTCGCGGCTGTACCTCGCCGGCGGGGTGACCAGTATGCGCACTGGCGGCAATATGAACGGCTTCGCGGAGTTGCTGATCGCGAAGGCGATTGCGCGCGGGGAGAAGCCGGGGCCGTGGATTGATGCCACGGCGCCGTACCTGGAGGGGCCCGGGATGGGGTTCAATCAGGTGGCCATTCTGCGGGATTCGGTGGATGCGCGCAAGCTGGTGGAGTACTGGGCGGACCAGGGCGCGACGTCGTTCAAGGCGTACATGAACATTTCGCGCGCGGCCCTGCAGGGGGCCGTCCGGGCGGCGCACGCACGGGGGCTCAAGATCACGGGGCATCTGTGCTCGGTGACCTACCGCGAGGCCGCCGACGCCGGGATCGACGATCTGGAGCATGGCTTCTTCGCCATGAACGACTTCGTCCCCGGTAAGCAGCCCGACAGCTGCAGCGGCCGTGGCGGCGCCGCGCAGAGCGCGCTCGCGCAGGCCGACCCCGAGAGCGCCGAGGTCCAGGCGCTGTTCCGGTATCTGATCGAGCGGAAGGTGGCCGTCACCAGCACGCTCACCATCTTCGAGACCTTCACCCCCGGCCGTCCCATGCCGCCGGGCACCGACGTGCTGATCGAGCCGCTGCGGGCGCAGTTTGCCGAGCGGTACGCCGCGACGCAGCGCAACCCGCAATCGGTGTATGCGCGCGCCTTCCCCAAGGGGATGGCCATGGAGCGGGCGTTCGTGAAAGCGGGCGGGACCTTGATTGTGGGCACCGATCCCACCGGCGGCGGCGGGGTGATTGCCGGCTACTCCAACCAGCGTGCCCTCGAGCTGCTGGTGGAGGCGGGCTTTTCGCCGCTCGAGGCCATCCGGATCGGCACACTCAACGGGGCCACCTATCTGGGGCGCGGCGCGCTCACCGGATCGCTGGTCACGGGGAAGCTCGCTGATCTTGTTGTCGTCAACGGTAATCCCGCTGATAAGATTGCCGACATTCGGAATATCCAGATGGTGTTCCGGCAGGGGGTCGGCTATGACCCCGCCGCGCTGATCGCGTCGGTGAAGGGGAAGGTCGGGCTGTGGTAGCGCGCTTCGCGGGAGCGCGCGCCGCCGGAGTGCGCCCAGTGGGGTGCCCCGTACCGCGCATCGTGCGGCGCCGTCTGCGGCCCGCGCTGGCGCTGCTGCTGGGGGGCGCCGCCTGGGCACCACTGCCCGTGGCGGCCCAGTCACCCGCCCGGCGCACGGGCGCGACCGCCGCGTCGGTGGCGGTCGAACCGCTCACGCGTGATGTGCTGGCGCAGCTGGTGGCCGTGAACACCACTGTGAGCAGCGGCTCCAGTACACGGGCGGCACAGGCCATGGCCGCGCGCTTTCGCGCGGCGGGGTGGCCGGCCGCCGACATCACGCTCACCGGCGCAGGCCCGAAGAGCCAGAATCTGGTGGTCCGCTGGCGGGGGCGCACGCGCGGCAAACCGGTGGTGTTCAACGCGCATCTCGACGTCGTGGAGGCCCCGCGCCTCGACTGGGGGAGCGACCCCTTCGTGCTCACCGAGCGCGACGGCTACCTCTACGGCCGCGGCGTGCTGGACGACAAGGGGCCGGCCGCCGCGATCGTGGCGGCCATGCTGGTGGCCCGACGCGACGGCGTGGTCCCCGAGCGCGACGTACTGCTCACGCTCACCGCCGGCGAGGAGTCGGGGGTCGAGAACGGTGTGGAGTGGCTGCTCAAGCAGCACTCGGCGGTCGCCGATGCGGCGTATGTGCTCAATCTCGATTCCGGCGGGGCGGAGCTCACGAATGGCGGGGTCCGCGCCTTCACAGTGCAGGCCGCCGAAAAGGTGTACGTGGACTTCGACCTCGTGGCTTCGGGGCCCGGCGGACACAGCTCCGTCCCCGACGGCGAGACACCGGTGGACCGGCTCGCCCGGGCGGTCACGCGCCTTACCGGGGCCACCTTCCCGGTGCGCCTCAACGACGTCACCCGCCTCTTTCTGGAGCGCACGGGGCCCCTCACGGCCGGCCCGCTGGGCGCCGCCATGACCGCCCTCGCACGGAATCCCGACGATGCCGGCGCGCAGGCGCTACTGCTGCGTGACCCCGCGCTGGCCGCACGGCTCCGCACCACCTGCGTGACCACCATGCTGCGCGCGGGCACCGCCCCCAACGCCATCCCGCAGGAAGCCGTGGGCACCGTGAATTGCCGCATGCTCCCCGGTGAGGGGCAGGAGGTCGTCCGGCGCCGGCTGCGCGAGCTCGTGGCCGACAGCGCCGTTGAGGTGCGCGTGGTGTCACCGGCCACCGAGAGCGGACCCTCCGTCGTCACGGCGCACGTGCAGGAGCTGGTGCGCGCCGCCCTGGGTGCGCGGTACGCGGCCACCCCGATCATTCCGTACATGGAAACCGGCGCCACCGACGCGATCTTTTTCCGCAATCGCGGCATCGACGTGTTCGGGGTCACCGGATCGTTCGTGCCCGAGACCGACGGCATGCGTATGCATGGGCGCGACGAGCGCATCGCGGTGACCGCGCTCCGTGAGATGGCCCAGTACACCGACCGCTTGCTCCGCGCCGTCGCGAAGACGCCCTGACCACGGCCCCTGTTCCGTTTCCCCTCGCCGGAGTTGCGCCATGTCCGAGCCGCACGTGATCCGCAGTCCCCATCCTGACGTCGATATTCCCGACATGCCGCTCGTGCCGTTCGTGCTCGCGCGCGCGGCGGAGTTTCCCGATCATCCGGCCATCGTGTGCGGGGTGACAGGCAAGCGGTACACGTACGCGCAGCTGGCCGACGCCGTGCAGCACGTCGCGGCGGGGCTGCACGCGCACGGAATCCGCAAGGGCGATGTGGTCGGCCTCGTGAGCCCCAATCTCCCCGACTTCCCGGTGGTGTTCTACGCCGCGGCGGCCATCGGCGCTATCTGCTCCACCGTCAATCCCATCGCGACGGCCGAGGAGATCGGCGCACAGTTCGCCGATAGCGAAGCGGTGATGATCGTGACCATCCCCGAGCTGTTCGCCAAATGCACCGCGGCGGCGCAGATCGCCGGTACGGTGAAGGAGTTGGTGGTGTTCGGCGAGGCCGAGGGCGCCACGCCGTACAGCGCCCTGTTCGCGCACGGCAATGTGCCGCCGCACGTGGACATTGATCCGGCCACCGATGTGGCGGCGCTCCCGTACTCCAGCGGTACGTCGGGGATCCCCAAGGGCGTCATGCTCACGCACCGCAACCTCGTGGCCAACCTGCAGCAGATGCAGGCAGTCAACGCCGTGCTGGACAGCGACAGCACGGTGCTGGGGGTACTGCCGTTCTTTCACATCTACGGCATGGTGGTGGTGATGGGTGGGGCACTGCGGCAGGGGGCCTGCATCGTGTCGTTGCCGCGCTTCGATCTGGAGCAGGTGCTCGCGGTGTTGCAGACCCATCGCATCCGCATGGCGAACGTGGTGCCGCCCATCATTCTGGCGATGGCCAAGCATCCGCTGGTCGCGAACTACGATCTGTCGTCGCTCAAGTACCTGTTCAGCGGCGCGGCGCCGCTCGGCGCCGACCTGGCGCAGGCGTGCCAGCAGCGCCTCGGGCTGCTGGTGCGTCAGGGCTACGGCCTCACCGAGACCAGCCCCGTCACACACTTCCACCCCATGGAGACGGGCCGTGAAGTGCTCGACGCCGTGGGCCCCGCCGCGCCGAATACCGAGTGCCGGCTGGTCGATCCTGACACGGGCCTCGACGTGGCGGTGGGTGAGCGCGGCGAGATGTGGATCCGCGGACCGCAGGTCATGAAGGGCTACTTCAAGAAGCCCGAGGCCACCGCCGCCTGCATCACCCCCGACGGCTGGTTCAAGACCGGCGATGTGGCCGTCGTTGATGAGCAGGGGTGGTTCAAGATCGTCGATCGTGTGAAGGAGTTGATCAAGTACAAGGGGATGCAGGTGGCGCCGGCCGAACTCGAAGCGCTGCTGCTGGGGCATGCGTCCATCTCCGATGCCGCCGTGATTCCCGTGCCCGATGTCGAGGCCGGAGAAATCCCCAAGGCGTTCGTCGTGCTGCGGGCGCCCCTCACCGCCGACGAGGTCATGTCCTTTGTGGCCGAGCGCGTGTCGTCGTACAAGAAGGTGCGTCAGGTGGAGTTCGTGGATGCGATTCCCAAGTCTCCATCAGGTAAGATTCTCCGTCGCCTGCTCGTGGAGCAGGAGCGCCGTCGCGTGCTCCCCTCTTAACTCTCCTGCCTCGCTCACCGTCATGTCTTCTTCCCGCCTCGGCATCGGTTTCATCGGGTCCGGTTTCAACGCCCGCTTTCACATGCAGGGCTTCCGTCACGTACGTGACGCCGATGTGCTCGGCGTGTGGAGCCCCAACGCGAAGAATGCGGCCTCGGCCGCGAAGTACGCACGCGAACTCGATGTCGGAAACTGCAAGGCGTACAAGTCGATCACCGAGATGGTGTGCGATCCCAACATCGACGCGATCTGGTTGAACGGACCGAATCACGCCCGTATCGAGAACGTCGAAGAAGTCTGCGCCGCTGTCACGTCGGGCAAGGCCACGCTCAAGGGGATCGCCTGCGAGAAGCCGCTGGGTCGCACGGTGGCCGAAGCGAAGCACATTCTCAAGCTCGTGGAGAAGGCCGGCATCATGCACGGCTATCTCGAGAACCAGTACTTCTCGCCGCAGGTGAGCGTTGGGCACAACCTGATCTGGAAGCGTGGCGCCGCGAACACCGGCCGCCCCTACCTCGCGCGTGCCGCCGAAGAGCACAGCGGTCCGCATATGCCGTGGTTCTGGAACGGCGAGCAGCAGGGCGGTGGCGTGCTCAACGACATGATGTGCCACTCGGTGCTGGTGGTGCGGCAGCTGCTCACGCCACCGGGCGAGTCGCTCACCACGCTGGTGCCCAAGCGCGTCACGGGCCACATCGCGTCGCTCAAGTGGTCGCGCAAGGAATACGCCGCGCAGCTCAAGAAGACGATGGGCGTGGACTATCTCAAGAAGCCGTCGGAAGACTTCGCCAGCGTCACGATCGAATTCGAAACGCCCAACGGCGGCATGGCCATCGGTGAAGCCACCACCAGCTGGAGCTTCGTCGGACCCGGCCTGCGTCTCAGCGCCGAGTTGCTGGGCCCCGAGTACTCGATGAAGTGGAACTCGCTGGAGTCGGGGCTCGACCTGTTCTTCTCGCGGGCCGTAAAGGGCAAGGCGGGCGAGGACATCGTGGAGAAGCAGATGGCCGAGACCGGGCAGATGCCGGTGGTGGTGAACGAAGCCATCGCGTACGGCTACGAAGCGGAAGACCGCCACTTCGTGCGCGCCTTCCTCGGCAAGGAGAAGCCGGCGCTCACGTGGCACGACGGACTCGACGTCGTGAAGCTGCTCATGACGGCCTACATGAGCGCGGAGCAGGGCAAGACCATCGAATTCCCGCCCCGCAACATCGACAAGTTCGTGCCCCAGGTGGCGCAGGGCACGTGGAAGCCGCGGTAGACTATTTCCGGTAGTTCACATCGAGGGCGTCCAGCCGCGCGAGGTGCGTGGGCAGGCGCCCTTTGAAGTCTGCGTAATCCCGGCGGGCCGTCGCGCTCCAGAGCACTTCCGACAACGCGACCATGCGCGGGTACGCCATGTACTCCACCTGCTTGGCGTTCGGGATGTACTCCGTCCACACTTGTGCCTGCGCACCCAGGATGTGTTTCGCTTCGTCCGCCGTGAGCTGCGGCGGCACCGGCTCGAAGGCATAGACGCTGTCGAGCGGCGTGAAGCCGCCGATGGCGAGCGGCTCCTTCGCCGTGTCGCGTGACTGGTAGTGATCGAAGTACGTGTGGCTCCCCGGCGCCATCACCACGTCGTGGTTGGCTTTGGCAGCCGCGATGCCGCCGTCCATGCCGCGCCACGACATCACCGTGGCGTTCTCGGCGAGGCCGCCCTCGAGGATCTCGTCCCAGCCGATCAGGCGCCGGCCTTTGGCGGTGAGGAACGTGTCCATCTGCCGGACGAACCAGCTTTGCATCTCATGCTCGTCCTTGAGGCCGAGGGCCTTGATGCGCGCCTGAATCTGCGGGTTGGCCTTCCACTGCGCCTTCCCCGCTTCGTCGCCGCCAATGTGGATGTACGGCCCGGGAAAGAGCGCCAGCACTTCGGTGAGCACGTCCCGCATGAACGACACCGTGCTGTCGGTGGGATTGAGGATGAAATCGCTCACGCCCCACACCGGCAGCACGCCGGGGCTCGAGTCGGGGCGGCTGGACAGCTGCGGGTACGCGTGGATCGCGGCCTGTGAGTGTCCCGGCATTTCGACTTCCGGCACCACCGTGATCATGCGCTCGGCAGCGTACGCCACCACCTCACGCACGTCGTCCTGCGTGTAGAAGCCGCAGTGCCGCTTGCCGTCGAACACGCGCTTGGCGGGATCCGACACGTACGGCCCCACCAACGTCTGTTCGCGGCAGGAGCCGACCTCGGTGAGCAGCGGGTACTTCTTGATCTCAAGACGCCACCCCTGGTCTTCCGTGAGGTGCCAGTGAAAGCGGTTCATCTTGTGACGCGCCAGCAGGTCGATGTACTTCTTGACGAATTCCTTGGGCTCGAAGTGGCGCGCGACGTCGAGGTGCGCCCCACGCCACGCAAAGCGCGGGGCGTCCTCCACGTGGACGGCGGCGGCGCGCCACGCCGTGCGGCCGATCGGCGCCTCGCGGTAGATCGCGGCCGGCAGCAGCTGCTTCAGCGTTTCGAGCGCGTAGAACGCACCGGCCGGCGCGCTGGCGCGCACCACCACACCGGTGGGCGTTACGTCGAGCGTGTACGCCTCCGCGCCGAGCGCGCGCGCACGTACAAGACGGATGTGGCCCGCGCCGGCTGGCGCGCTGCTGCGCACCACGCCGAGGTCGAAGCCGGTAGGCGCGGCCACGTCGCGCGCAAAGCGTCGTGCCACCGCCGCAAAGGCGGGATCGGTGTGGAGGACCGTGCGCGCGGTGAGCGTGAAGTCGCCGGTGGCCGGTGTGAGAACCGACGGTCGCGGAATGATGGCGTAGCGCGTACCGTCCACGGGCAACGCCCGCCCAGTGGCGGGGAACGCGACCAGCGCGGCCAGGATCAGAGCACGCATACGGGCGGTGGGCTGAGGGTCGATGCTACGGGCGGGCCAGCGCCTGCGCGAGGTCGCGGACGATGGTGGGGTCGGTGGCACGCGCGTGGATCTCGCGGACGCCGCTGGTATCGAGTAGCTGCTGCACATGCGCCGCGCGTACGCCGCCGCCCGCCAGCACCACCAGGTCATCGCCGGCGCGCGCCTGCAGCGCCCGCAGGCGCGACGCGCCGTCGAGGGCCGTGCGGCCGTGCCCGGCGGTGAGGATGTAGTCCACGCCGAGCATGAGCATCATCTCGAGGGCCACGAGCGCGTCGGGCGTGCGGTCGAAGGCGCGGTGGAACGCCACCTTCATGGGGCGCGCCAGCGCCATGCACTCGGCCAGTTGCTGGGCGTGCACGGTGTCGTCGCTGTGCAGCGGTCCCAGCACGATCCCGTCCACGCCCAGTGAGCGCGCGGTGATGATGTCGTTGCACATCACGTCGAGATCGTCTTCGTCGTACACAAAACTCCGCGTGTGCGGCCGGATCATCACGTGGAGCGGAATCGTGAGCTCCTCGCGGCACCGCGCAATCAGCCCGAGCGACGGCGTGGTGCCGCCGTCACCCGGTCCACACAACTCCACGCGCCCCGCGCCGTACTGCTGCGCGGCCCGGGCGGAGTGGACGGAATCACAGCACGCTTCAATCAGCGGCACCGCTGGCACCGCACTGGTGGACATCGGCGACCCCTCAGTGCGCGGCGACCGCGTGGTCGCCGCCGGCCGCCGGCCGGAACAGGAACAGGAACACGGCGAACACGGCCAGCGCTCCGATCGCGGCCACCTGCCACACCTGCAGCCAATCGTGCGATGCCGGCGCCCCGGCCACGCCGGTCGCATAGCGGTTGACCACCGCACCGGAGGCGTACGCTCCCACGAAGTAGCCCACGCCGTTGGTGACGAGGTTGAGGAACCCCTGTGCCGCCGCGCGGATCTTCGGACCCGCGACTTCGTCGGTGTAGATCTGGCCGGCCACGAAGAAGAAGTCGTAGCAGATGCCGTGCAGCAGGATCCCCGCGTAGAGCATCCACATGCCCGCCCCCGCATCGCCGCGGCTGAAGGCGAAGTAGCGCAGTCCCCACGCCAGCATGCCCACCAGCATGATCCACTTGATGCCGAGCTTTCGCAGGGCGAACGGCAGCAGCAGCATGAAGCCCACTTCCGACGCCTGACCGAACGACATGATGCCGGCGGCGTTGGGCACGCCGATCTCGTTCATGAACGGATTGGCGAAGGCGTAGTAGAACTGCAGCGGGATGCACAGCAGGAACGAGCCCAGCACGAAGATCACGAACGCGGGGCGCTTGAGCAGTTGCAGCGCATCGAGTCCGAGGGCGTCACGCACGCTGAACGGGGCCCCGGCGGCGCGCGGCGGGGTGTGCGGCAGCAGGAACGCGAACAGGCCCAGCGCGACCGAGCCGGCCGCGGAGATCTGCATCGGCACGGCGAGCTTGTCGGCCTTGAGCACGAAGCCCACGAGAATGCCCGACGCCACGATCCAGCCGATGGTGCCGAACACGCGGATGATCGGGAAATCGCGCGTGGAGTCGGAGACGTTGTGCAGCGAGATCGAGTTGGTGAGCGACAGCGTGGGCATGTAGCAGAACGCGTACGCGAGCAGCAGCGGATAGAAGCTGTTCCACTCGGTCTGCTGCGACATGAAGTACATCAGTACCGCGCCCACCAGATGCAGCGCCGCCAGCAGTTTTTCACTCGCGAAGAAGCGGTCGGCTACGATGCCCATGAAGAAGGGCGACACGATGGCCGCGATCGCCGTGGCGCCGTACGCGCTGCCGATCTGCGTGTCGGTGAAGTGCAGCGTCTGTCCGAGGTAGGTGCCCATGGTGACGAACCACGCCCCCCAGACGAAGTACTGCAGAAACATCATGACGGACAGGCGTCCTTTCGTACCCATTACGGCAGCTCCTTGAGTCGGATGTTCCGGTATTCCACGCGATCACCATGGTCCTGCAGGGCGATCAGCCCGCGGGTGGCGCGTCCATAGCGCTCGCTGTTCGCGAACTTGCTCAGCCGCCGCCGCGCTTCCCAGTCGGCGGAGCCGAGCTCGTACTCCACTACCTTCACGCCGTTGAGCCAGTGCTCCACGTGCGGTCCGTTTACCACCAGGCGGGCGGCGTTCCACAGGGTGGCCGCCTTGGCCACACCGGCCGGCGGCGCATGCAGCGCGTAGTTGGCACCCGCCGAGGTGAGTGGATTCCGGCCGTCGGGATGCCGGTCGTTGTCGAGCACCTGCATTTCCGGGCCGCTGATGTACGTCACCTCGGCCGTGGGATCGATCCGGTAGATCACGCCGCTGTTGCCGCGCGGCCCGACCTTCCATTCGAGTTCGAGTTCGAAATTCGCGTACGCGCGATCGGTGGCGAGGTCGCCCCCTTCGCCCGTGCGCGTGAGCACGCCGTTGATCGCCGACCAGCCTTGGACCGGCGCTCCCGGGGTGGCGAAGTTGTGCCATCCCGCGAGCGAGGTGCCGTCGAACAGCACGTTCCAGGGGCCGCCGGCGCTCGATGCCACCGTGGCGGCGGCGGGCGATGACGACGGGCCCGGGGAGGCGTCCGCGGCGGCGCGGCGGCAGCCACCGATGAGCAGCGGGCCAAGCAGGGTGCCGGCGGCGATCAGGCCCGCGAAACCGGACCGGGTTCGAACCATGTGCTGCTCCTGCGGTGCGCGGGCGGGGACGAGGCGGGAGAATTCGAGAGCGAATGGTAGGGCCGGTGCTGGATATGCGGAAGAGATCGACGCACCTTGTCCGGATGGATCATTCTCCCGGATTTCTGGCCCACGTGGAAGGGCGTCGCCCGCACGTGCACGAAGTGACGATCGCCGACACACTCGCGGCGTTACCGCAGGAGGCGGGCGCCCTCCTGATCGATGTCCGCGAAGACCGCGAATGGAACGCCGGCCATGCGCGCGAGGCCATCCACGTGGCCCGTGGGGTCATCGAGCGGGACATCGAAAAGCTCGTCCCCGATCCCGCCACACCGCTGTACCTGTATTGCGGCGGCGGCTTCCGCTCCATTCTGGCCGCCGATACGCTGCAGCAGATGGGGTACACCAACGTGCACTCCGTGGTCGGCGGCTGGCGCGGCTGGGTGGAACAGGGCGCCCCCGTCACCCTTCCCGCGTCCGGCGCCTAAGCCCAGCATCGCTCCCTACCCGGTTTCGCCCCTTCACGGAGTCCTGTATGTCCGGCGCGCCCGATCTCGCCCTCGACGACCATCGCTTTCCGATCGGCCGGTTCCAGCGGCAGGCCGAATATTCCGCCCCGCAGCGCGCCGCGCACATTGAGCGGTTGGCTGCACAGCCGGATCTGCTGGCGGCGGCGCTGAGTGGCCTCGATGTGCAGGACTACGCATCGCCGTACCGGACCGGCGGCTGGACGGTCCGGCAGCTCGTGCACCACATGGCCGACAGTCACGCCAACGCATACATCCGGGTGAAGCTGGCGCTCACCGAGGACGAGCCCCTCATCAAGCCGTACGACCAGGACGCGTGGGTCCGGCTGGCCGATTCGGAGCTTGTCTCGCCGCTCGTGTCGCTCACCATGTTCACCGCCATCCACGAACGGCTGGTGGCTGTGCTGCGGGCGATGGAGCCCGCGCACTTCGCGCGCACGCTCCGGCATCCGGAGAATGGCGTGATGACCCTCGATATGCTGGTGGGGCTCTACGCGTGGCATGGCGACCACCACGTGCGGCACATCGAGCGCTATCGCGCCACGCGCGCCGAGCGCTGACCGCCGCTACGGCTGGCCTTCCGTAATGCGCGCCCCTTCGCCGACCAGCGCCATCCCGGCGGTGCCGGGAATGCCGAACAGGCCGTAGATGTACCCGCGGGCCGGGGTGGTGAGTGTCTGCCACCCTACGCCCGTGAAGCGCAGCACCGTGCCGCTGTCGCCGGCGGCGTACACCTCGGTCGGGCCGCGCCCCCAGAGTGACCGCAGGTCGCGCGTCGTCGGGGCCGGGAAGCGTTCCCAGGTCACCCCATCGTAGCGCAGCGCGGTGCCCGAGTCGCCCACCACGAACACGTCGGCGGCGCCCGTGCCCCACACCGCGCGCAGTCGGCTCGTGCTTGGCACCGGCAGTGACTGCCACCGGCCCCCGTCGAAGCGCAGCACCGTGCCGCTGTCGCCCACGGCGTACACGTTGGCGGGATCCGACCCCCACACCGCGCGCAGGAACCGCTGCGTGGTACTGGCCTGCGGCGTCCAGCCGGCACCGTTGGAGCGCAGGATCGTACCACGCTCCCCCACCACGATATGCTGCCCGCCGCCGCTCCAGACGGCACGCAGCAGATAAGACGTGGGCGCCGTTTCGCGCGACCACCGGCTGCCGTCGAAACGCAGCACCGAGCCGGTGTCGCCCACGGCCACGATATCGGTGGTGCCGTTGCCGCTGATCCCGTACAGGTCGTTCACCGACGGCACCGCTTCCTGCGCCCACGTGGTGCCGGTGCGCCGGAACACGGTGCCCCCAAACCCGACAGCGAACATCGGGCCGCCCGTGGCCCCGTAGGTGGACAACAGCGCCGGATCCGAAATCTCCGTAAGCGCCGTGGCCGCCGCGCCACTGCCGCGGAGCGTGAGCACCGTGCCATACCAGCCGGCCAGCCGCAGCGTGCCGTCGCCGCGTGGTGCGATCGCCCGCAGGTTCTGCCCCGACCCGATCGACAGTGCCCGCCACGTGGTGCCGTCAAAGTGGTACGTGGCGCCGCCGTTGCCCACGGCGTATAGGTCGTTGAACGCGCGCCCGCGCAGTGCGAACAGGTTGGCGCGGCCGGGCGGTGTCATGGCGGTCCACTGAGCGCCGTCGAAGCGCCAGATCGTACCGGACACACCCACGGTGAAGATGTTGCCCACACTCGTGCCCCAGACGTCGAACAAGGGACTCGTGGCCGGCGCCGCCATGCGCTGCCACGTGGTGCCGTTGTAGCGCAGGATCACGCCGTTGTTGCCCACCACGAACACGTTGGTGCTGTTGGCGCCCCAGATCCCCCAGAGGTCGTCGGTCACCGGTGTGCTCTGCGGGGTCCACGCCGTACCGTCGAAGTGCAGAATCGTCCCACGGTCGCCGGCGATGTACACGTCGTTCGCGGCGAGTCCCCACACCTCCAGCAGCGTCGCGGTGGTGCCGCTGGGGACCGGCGCGAAGGTGACGCCGTTGCCGCGGAACAGCACGCCGCCGGCGCCCACGATCCAGATGTCGGTGGGGGACGAGCCCCAGACGCCCGTCAGCGTTTCGGTGGTGTTCAGCGACACGGACTCCCACGGGCCGCCGGCGCGCGCGCGCAGCAGCGTCCCGTTCTGCCCCACGGCATAGCTGCTGCCGGCCCCGTCGTCCCAGAGGCCGAGGATCGTGATGTCGGAGAGGCCGGCACGGGCAACCCGCCACTGCGCGATCCCCGGGGTCACGGCACCCACGGTGACCTGGATGAGGGCGCTCACACGCCCCGCGACGGCCGTGATGCGCGCCGTGCCCGGCGCCAAGGCGCGGATGGTACCGGTGCCGTCCACCGTGGCGATCGCGGGCGCGTCGCTGCGCCATGTCACGCCGGGATCGGCCACCAGACGGCCGGTGCTGTCGCGCGCCTCGATCGCGATGGTGCGCTGCTGCCCGGTCTGCAGGTTGATCGCCGCCGGCGCCGCGACGAGGCTCGAGACCTGTACGGTGGCCGGCGGCGCGGGCGGTACGACGTCGGTGGGACCGTCGTCTCGGCACGCGCCCAGCACCGGCACCAACAGCAGCGCCGATACCAGCATCGGGCGCCGTACGAAACAGGCCCATCGGCGCCGAGGACGCGGCGATGGGGAGAGACACCGGGAAAACGCCATCATGGGTGGACGGTAGCCACCCATGATGGGGGTCCGCTAGGCTTTCGTGACGTTCCGGAAGCGCGGCGTGTAGTCGGGGAACACCATCGACAGGTTGGGATTGCCCAATCGGTTCTGCACGATCTCGGCCAGAATGTCGCGATGGTCGAGCGTGACGCGCAGATCCTGCCCCGACTCGAGATTCTCGCGGGCGAGTCCCGGCCAGCCGTTGGTCAGCACACGGCCGCCGTTGATCTTCTTGCCCATGGCGAACGCGACGTTGCCGCGGCCGTGGTCGGTGCCGCGGTTCCCGTTCTCGCGCGCGTTGCGCCCGAACTCGGAGATCACGACCACCGTCACCCCGTACGACGTCGTTCCCTGGATCACGTCGGCGTGGAACGCCGCCAGGGCGTTGGCCAGATCGAGCATCTTGCTGTGCATGTAGCCACCGTCAAGCGTGGCGACCGGCCCCTGCGTGGCGTGCGTGTCCCAGCCGCCGTTGAAGGCGTGGATGGCTTCCACCCCCACATCGGCCTTGATCAGCGCCGCGGTGGAGCGCAGCGCCTGCCCGAAGCCGCTGGTGGGATACGTGGCCCCGTTGGCGGCGGCGTAGCCCGTGAAGTTGATGCGCTGCAGCAGCGCGATCGTGTTGGTCGCGTCGAGCGCGTTCGCCGACACCGGGTTGACCGTGCCCGCATGGTTGGCGGCCAGCCACTGCGCACGCGCCGTGGCGGTGGTGGCGTTGCCGCCGATCGCAAAGGTGGACGGGCTCGGAATGGGCAGCGACTTGGGGCCACCCGAGAGCGTCTGCGGCAGGCCGGCCGTGAAGCTCATGCCGCGCAACGAGGCATCGGCCCGCAACGGCGTGCTCGTGGCGAGGTGGCGTCCCAGCCAGCCGCCGGCAATGCGTGGATCGCGCGGCTTGCCGACTTCGATGTACCGCTGGGCATCGAAGTGGGAGCGCGACGTGTCCACCGAGCCCGTGGCGTGCGCCACCAGCAGATCGCCAGTGCTGTAGGCGTCCATGAGGGGCGCCATGCCGGGCGAGAAGCCGAAGAAGTTGTCGAGCGCAACCGCCTTCGGGCCGGTCCCGGCGGCATCGGGGCGCGCCACCGCGATATTCGGCCGACCGGTGTAGTAGTCCGGATCACCGAACGGCACCACCAGCGACATCCCGTCGGTACCGCCGCTCAGGAACACCGACACGATGATGTCGCGGGCGCCCGTCGAACTTTGCGCCATGACCACCTTGGGCAGCCACGTCGGGAGCAGGGCGCTCACGCCGATGCCGCCGGCCAGCGTCAGGAAATCGCGGCGTGCGAGTTCGTGGTATTCATGGCACCCGCCTTCGGTTGATTCGTCACTCATGCGGTGGCTCGGCAAACGTGAAAAGGGCGCATCAGAACCATTGGAACTCCTGCGCGCTGGCGGCCAGGGCCAGCGTTTCGCGCACGCGCGCCTCGCTGTACGCGCCGCCGCGGATGTACGTGAGCAGCTGCGTGCGGAGCGCGGTCGGCATCTCGCCGCCGAACAGGCGGGTGCCGATCTGCGCCACCACACCGTCGGGGGTATCCGGCGACCGGAACGGCATCGCATCGACCTGCGCGACGGTGGTGGTGTTCAACGTGGACAGATACTGCATGTACGCCCAGCGCGTGATCACGAGGCCGCTCCACCAGTCCACCCGGTCGGGGTAGCCGTTGGGCTGTTCCCACATGAACACCGGCATCCCCATCCGGTCGGCCGTCTGACGCACGGCGCGCACGTTCACCACCGACGCGCCCATGCCGCGCATGGCGGAGACGGCGAGATGGAACGGTCGCTTGTACTTCGCCGGCGCCGCCATGAGGTTCTTGCCCGACAGGATGGTGCGGATCATCGCCTTGATGTCGCCGCCCGTCGCGAGATACGTGGCCGCCGTGGCGTCGATCACCGCCTGGGGCGGCTCGTACGACAGCAGCCAGCGCGCCATCTTCAGCGACAGGTACGCGGCCGTGTTCGGATGCGCCACCAGCATCTGGATCGCGGCGTCCCCTTCGGCTTTCATCTGCACATCGGTCGCCGTGGTCGGCATCGCGGGGAATGTGCGCCCCATGAATACCTTGGCGTTCCGGTCGTGCAGGTTCCGGTTGAACTGGAACGTCCCGGGCCCCGTGGTGGACCAACCGGTCAGGATGCGCGAGAGCTCCGCCACGTCGGTCTGCGTGTAGCCGCCATCCACGCCGAGCGTGTGCAGCTCCATGATCTCGCGGGCGTAATTCTGATTGGGCGTGGGGGTGCGGCTGGTATTCTGATCGAGATACATCAGCATCGCGCCGCTGTGCGCGGTGGCCCGCAGCAGCTCCGGGAACGTGCCGAGCGCATTCGGCCGGATCACGTCGCGGTCATCGACGAGTTTGCGGTAGCCCACCTTGTTCAGACTGATCGTGAAGTGATCCGTCCAGAACTCCACCATGCGTTCGCGCAGCTGCGCCTTGGAAAACGCCGCGCGGTACCACGTGCCGTCGGCCAGCTGGTTGGCCACTTCGTTCGTGTCTTGCTGCATGGCCAGCATCGCGGGCGTCATCTGCGTCATCGGCAGACGCGCGGCGATGATGGCCTCGATGGCGCTGTCGTCGATGTCGCTCGCGCGCAGCTGGTAGTCCAGATAGCCCGCGTACCCGAGGCGTCGCGCCAACGCGAGCTCGTCGGGGGTTGCACCCATGGTGACACGGCGCACCAGCCGCAGCACTGGGTCGCTCCACGCGGCGGACGGATCCGGTGCCGTCCCCGCCGGCTGGCCCACCGGGAAGGGGCTGCTGCCACGGCTCTTCGGGCGTTGCGCGTCGGCGGTTCCGACCGCCGCCAGTGCGGCCGCGGCGGACGCCCCGAGGGCGAAGAATCGGCGACGGCTCGGACGCGTGTCGTCGGGGGTGGCGTCCACGGGCGCTTGGGGGTCAGCGTCGGTCGTCGACATGGCAATGGGCGGGGAAGGGCATCGGAGGGAAAACGGCCCGGAAGCCGAACGGCATAATGGTCGGGATTCTGACGGCACCTGTCAACAGACGATCTGCCCTGTCCGGAGGCAAATCGTGCCGTTGGTACACCCGACGTGCGAGGTGGTGCTCCCGCTGTAACGGTTCGGCCCCGTCCGACGCATCCGTCCAGAGCGCCCGTTCAGCGCACCTGTCTGGACTCAGAAGTTGCTGGCGTTCAGCCCGTAGATGGCCTGCAGCAACGCCAGGGCGACGAACCCCACCACGCCCCCAAACCCCAGGATCATCACCGGCTCGATCAGCGCCACCGCACTCGTGACCAGCCGCTGCACCTGCGCGGCGGCCGCGTCGGCCGCCCGACGCGCCAGCGGGGCCAGCGCGCCCCCCTGCTCGCCGGCCTCGAGCAGCCGCACGGCCAGCGGCGGCAGGGTGCCGGACAGCGCGTGAGCGACCGTCGCGCCATTCCGCACCACCCCCTCCGCGCCGGCCAGTCGCGCCGCGATGGCGGCGTTGCCCACCGTGCCGCGCGCCAGCGGCATCGCCCGCAGCAGCGGCACCCCGCTCTCGAGGGCCACCGCCAGCGTGCTCAGATACGCGGCCGCCGCCTGCTCCTGTTCGAACCGCCCGGTCAGCGGCCACCGCAACCGGGCCGCGTGCCAGCGCAGGCGCTGCGGCGGCGACTGCAGCCACTGGCGCACCCCCGCCGCACCCAGCACGCCGGCCGCCACCAGCCACCAGCCGGCGCGCGCCAGTCCGTCGCTCAGCGCGATCAGCGCCCGCGTGCTCGCCGGCACGGTGCCGCCGGCGTCGGCGATGAGATCGGCGAAGCGCGGCACCACCACCACCAGAATGACGAGCGTCCCCAGCACCGACGCCGTGGCCAGCACGGTGGGGTACACGAGGGCGGCCCGCACCCGCGCCCGGAGCGCGCTCCGCTGTTCGAGATCGGCCGCCAGGCGGTCCACCGTCGCCGCCATCGATCCCGAGGCTTCGGCGGCTGCCAGCAGCGGCGCATACGCGCGCGGCAGCGACGGCACCCGCGCCGCGGCGTCGGAGAGCGTCTCGCCGCGCGTGACGGCCTCCTGCAGCCCCGCGAAGACCGCGCGCCAGTGCGGGTCGGTCTCTCCCGACGCGGCAAAGGCGAGGCCACGCGCCAACGGCACCCCGGCGTCCAGCAGCGTCGCCAGCGTGCGCGTGCTCACCACCAGCGCGTCGTCGCGCCCCCCGCCCAGCCGATCCCAGGCCGCCCGCAGCCGCGCGGCGATCCCGTCCGTCCTCCCGCCCCCGTCCGCCGTGCGGCCGAAGGGCCCGGGCGCCGCCGCCTCATCGGCGCCCGCCCCGCCGGCGGGCATCAGCTCGATCACCCACAACGCGCGCCGGCGCAGCACCAACACCGCCTCGTCCGCGCTCGCCGCGTCCACCTCGCCGCGCGTGAGCGCGCCCTGCGCGTCGGCCGCCTCGTAGCGCCAGCGGATGGCGGCGGACGCCGAATGCGCACTCACGCGTCGTCGTCCCCGCTCACCACCCGCACGACTTCGTCGATCGTCGTGTCCCCCGCGGCCACACAGCGCCAGCCGTCGTCGCGCAACGACCCGACGCCCCGCTCCCGCAGCATCGCCCGCAACGCCACCAGGGAGGCGCCGCCCGTAAAGGCGCTGCGCAGCGCGTCGTCGAGCACGAGCAGCTCCGCAATCGCCAGGCGACCGCGGAAGCCCGTCCCCGCACACGCCGCGCACCCAACGCCCTCGCGCACCTGCGTCACGGGCGTCCGCGTTCGCTCCGTCAGGGCCCGCTCGGTCAGCGCCCGTTCGGTCAGCGCCTGTTCGGTCGCCGTGAGCGCACGCCACGCGCCGCACCCCGCGCACACGCGCCGCACGAGCCGCTGCGCCAGGACGCCCTGGAGCGTGGCGCTCAGCAGATAGGGGGGTACCCCCATCTCCTGCAGCCGCGCCAGCGCCGCTGTCGCGTCGGTGGTGTGCACCGTGCTCAACACGAGATGTCCCGTCAGCGCCGCCTGCACGGCGACGTCCGCCGTCTCCGCGTCGCGCATCTCACCCACCAGAATCACATCGGGGTCATGCCGCAGAATCGCCCGCAGCGCGTTGGGAAAGCCGAACCCGGCGCGCCCGTTCACCGGCAGTTGCACCACGCCGTCGAGCCGGTATTCCACGGGATCTTCCACGGTCACGACCTTCACGCCCACGGTGCTGCGCTCGCGCAGCGCCGCGTACAGCGTGGTGGTCTTCCCCGAGCCGGTGGGCCCGCTCACCAGCAGCAACCCCGACGGACGGTGCAGCAGCGTGCGCCACTGCGCGAGCACGGCGGGCGCCAAGCCCAGCGATTCCAGCGACGACGGCTGATCGGCCTGTCCACCGTCGAGCAGTCGCAGCACCACGCTCTCGCCGTGCAGCGCCGGCAGCGTGGCGATGCGCACGTCGAGTTCGCGGTCACCCACCCGCACCCGCGCGCGGCCGTCCTGCGGCAGGCGCCGTTCGGCGATGTCGAGCCCCGCGAGCACCTTCAGCCGCGACAGCACCGCCGCGCGGAACTCCGGCCCCAGCTGTTGCGCGTCGCGCAGCACGCCGTCGAGGCGCATGCGCACGCGCAGGCCGTCGGGGTGCGACTCCACATGCACGTCGCTCGCGCCGGCGCGGGCCGCCTCGGCCAACATCGCGTTCACCACCTGAATCACCGGCTCGCGCGAGGCGAGGGCGCGGAGATCGTCCAGCGAGGCGGTGGCCTCACCCGACAGCATCGTGACGCGGTCCCCCGGCGCGGCCTCCGCTGGGGCTGATCCGGCGGGCGCACGGGGCGCCGACAGAATCGCCGCGCGGATGTCACCGGCCCCGTGCGGCACCACGCGCACCGACGCATCGACGGCCCGCTCCATCGCGTCCTGGACGAGCGGCGCCAGCGCCCCGTCGGCGGCCACCAGCAGCGTGCCTCCCTCGAGCGACAGCGGCAGCACGGCATGCTCTTCGAGCCACCGCGCCGGAAACCGTTGCGCGAGGGGCCCTGCGGCCGCGGCCCGCAGATCGCGGGCGTCGCCGCTCATGCGGGCGGCTTCCGGGTGAGCGGCGTGCCGTCCAGCGCCCCGGGCGACCGGTCCTCCAGCCGCTTCCGCACGCGCTCGCGGATCGCATCGGCGTCGGCGTCCGATCGCACCAGATACGGCGTCACGAAGATCGCCAGTTCCGTGCGCTGCCGCGTGATGCTTTGCCGTTTGAAGAGCGCCCCCAGAAAGGGGATGTCCTTGAGCAACGGCAGCCCCTGCTCGAGCGTCTGGCGGCTCTCGCCGATCAGCCCTGCAATCACCACGGTCTGTCCGTCGCGCAGGATCGCGCGCGTGGAGGCTTCGCGCGTGGAGATCACCGGGGCGCTCTGCGCCGCCGCCACCGTCTGCGCGGTGAGCGAGCTCACTTCCTGCAGCAGCTGCACGGTGATGTAGCCGTCATCGTTGATCGTGGGGATGATCGACAGCTTCGTGCCGACGTCCTGGTACTGCACCGCGCGGTCGATCGACACGTCGTTACCCAGACGCGTGGACGCGATGAACGGCACCTTGCTGCCCACCAGGATCGACGCTTCGCGGTTGTTGGCCGCGATGATCTCGGGCGTCGACAGCACGCGCACGTCGCTGGTGGACGCGAGCGTGCGTAACATCGTGCGCACCCCGGTGCCGTCGAGCCGCACCAGCCGTAGCAGCGCTGACGTGGAGCCGGTGTCGGGGATTTCGGGGTTCCCGAACTGCGCCTGCACATCGCCGCCGCGGTTCACCGCCGACCAGTCCACGCCGAATTCGCTCCCGCGACCGAGCGCAATCTCGGCCACCGTGACCTCGAACAGCACCTGCGACGGCCGCGTGTCGAGCGCGTCAATCGTTTCGCGCAGCAGCGGATAGTTGGGCGGCGCGGTGCGGATCACGAGCGCGTTCGTGGGGGCATTGGCGACGATCGTGGTACGTCCCACCAGCAGCCCCGACGCCGAATCGCGCGGCGCCGACGCCGACGCCTGTGCGGCGAGTCCGGCGGTGCCGCCCATGCTCGCGCCCATCCCACCGCTCGAGCCACTGGTGCTCCGCGCCCGGAACGTCTCCGCTTCCCGCGCCCGGAAACCGTCCAGCGCGCGCGACAGTGAGCGGTCGGCCAGCGAGCCGCCGCCGGTGTTGGCCACCTGCACACCGTACAGCTGCCCCAGCGCCCCCGCCAGATCGTCGGCCGAGGCGTACTTGAGATTCACGACGTAGGTGCGTAGCCCCGACTCGCCCGCAGGGGCGGCGTCGAGCGTGCGCAACAGGTCGAGGTATCGGGCCACATTCGCGCCGCGATCGGTGATCAGCAGCGCGTTCGAGCGCGTCACGGTTTCCACGCGCGCGCCACGTCCCAGTAAGGCGCGCAGCGCGTCGGCCCCCTCATCGGCGCGGATCGATTGCAACGGCACCAGCTGGGTCACCAACCCCAGCGGCGGCGGATCGGGAAAGGCAAACCCGGTGCGCAACATCCCCGTGGCCGGTGCCTTCGCCGTGGGTAACACCTGCGCGATCGTGCCGCTTGGTACGAGCATGAGATCGTGCGACTCGAGCAGCGATTCCAGAATGCGCTCGAGTTCGGGCGTGGTGAGCGGCGCCGCCGTGGCGAAGGTGACGCGTGCGTCCGGTACGTCGCTGAGCAGCACCGTGCGCCCGAGCATCGTCGCGAGCGTCCGGATCACATCCGCCAGTCGCGCGTTGGCGAAATTGAGTGTGGTGGCACTGCTGCCCGTGGTGCCCCGCGGCGCTGCACCCGGCGTAGCAGCGCTCTGCACGGCAGCGCTCTGCGTAGCAGCGCTCTGCGCGGTCGCCGGAGACGCCGGGGCGGACGTCGCGGACAACAGCGCCACGGACAGCGCGGCGTGTAGGGCGCGCGGTGGGCGGGAACGGCGGAGACGTTCGATGATCATCACGGTTACGGCACCTTCTCACTGGAATCCGGCACGGCCCGGGACAGACGCAGGGTGCGCGTCCCGGTGGAACCCGACAGCACGACACGATCGCCGGCAATGCGCACCACGCGCACGCCCGCGTACGACTCTCCCTCACGCAGCAGGCGCGGCGGTTCGTCGGCCCCGCGCAGCTGCAGCAGCGCGCGGCGCGCGCCGTCCGAGGAGACGATGCCGAACAGACGGGGCCCCGCCTCGGCGTCATCGGTGGGCGCACCGGCATCCGCCGGCACAAAGGCCGCCGTCGGGGCGGTCTCCACCCCGGGCGCGGTGAACCGGCTGGCCGGCTCGCGGCGGCTCGCGCTGAACAGGTTGGTGCGCACGAGTGCGCGCCGCAGCGAATCGGCGGCCGCGCTATCCCACGCCCCTGCCGCCACGCTGCCGTCGGCACCGGCGGCCGGGACACGCACCGTGGCGGGCGCCACGGTGGGATCGGCGGGAAGGAGCCACATGACCATCGCCGCCACCCCGGCCAGGGCCGAGAGTCCGTCGAGCACGCGCACCGTGCGCCAGCGTGCCGACGCGCTCATGGCACCACCACCGGCGCGCGCACGCCGATCGAGAGCTGCAGCACGTCGGGCGCGCCACGCAGCGCCGGATTGATCTGGACCGTGAGCCGCTCCACCGACACGAGGCGCGGGGCCCCCGCCAGCTGCTCGAGCAGCGCCGCCAGCCCGTGAATGTCACCGTAGGCCGACATCGTGGCGGTGAGCGCTCCGCCGTCGTCGGGCGCCGTGCCCGCGTCCACGCGGTTCACCAGCAGCCCACTCCCGTCGGCCGCGCCCTGCAGCAAGGCCTGCAGCGCACTCGCCCCCAGCGCGCCCGAGCGGGCGTGCAGGACACGCCTCGGGCTGCCGGCCAACGAGGCCTCCGCCTGCGCCGCCGCGCGTTCCAGCGCCGCGCCTTGCGCCAGCACACCGCGGAGGGCGGCCACCTGATCACGCGCGGCCAACAGCTGCCGCTCGCGCGCGCGCCATCGCTCCGCGGCCGGCATCACGCCGTAGGTCACCAACAGGGCGAGCGCCAGCACGAATACACCACCGAGGACCACCCGCCGCTCCCGCGTCCGCACGGCATGACGGCCGAGACTCTGCGTCACGGGGCCCTCCCGGTCGGCGGCGTCGGCACCGTGGTGCTGAACAGGATCGCGAAGGAGCTGCGCGGACGCCCCGCCTCGACAAACCGCGTACTCGGCGCGGCCGTCCGGACGGCGTCGAACAGCGCGTCGGCATCCAACAGCGGCACGAGCGCGGCCGCGTCGGCCGCGCTGCCGTCGATCCGCCATTCGCGGCCGTTCCACTCGAGGCGCTGCACGAAGGCGTCGCGCGGGAGCAGTGCGCCGAGCCGGGCCAGTACGGCGCCGGGGGCGTCGGGGGCGCCACGCTGCGCCGCCGCGGCGGCCAGCTGACGCTCCTCCGCCGCGGCCCGCTGCAGTCGCTGCTGCGCGTCCCGCGCGGTGGCGGCCAACGGCGTGAGTGCCGCTACCTCGCGCTGGAGCGCGGCCAGCTGCCGGTCACGCCACCGATCCACGCTGGCGCCCAGCAGCAGCAGCGCCGCGGCCGCCACGGCCACAGCCTGCCACACGCGTTGTGTCCGCTGCCGCGCGGCCCGCGCCCACATCCCCGCGTCCAGCAGCTGTCCGTCCAACGGCCCGTCGGCGGCGCGCCACGCGCCGTCGGCGATCGCGGACCACGGCAGGGGGCGGCGCACCGATGCATCGGTCGCGTCCGCGCCGCCGGTCGCCGCCGCGCGGCGGCGGCGGGCGTCCTGCACGCGCCCGTCGGCGATCGTGATCCATCCCGTCGCGCCGGCTCCGGCGTCCACCGTGAAGTGGCCGGACACGCCCGCGGCGGCAGCCACCTGACCGATTGACAGCACCGCGCGCACCGGGCTCCACGCGCCGATCGCGTCCACCCAGGCGGCGAGGGTGGACGCCGGCAGCGCGAACGCCACCGGCCCGTCGGTGGCGACCGCCACCGGTTCACGCAGGGCGAAATAGCGATCGCTGTCGCGCTGCAGCATGCGCATCCGCAGCGCGTTGGCCACCGGTGGCAGCTGCGGCTGCGCCGACTCGAGGAACCCGAGCCCCACCACCACCACGACAGACGTGGGCACGCCGAACTGCGCGCGCAGCGTCTCCACCAGTGCCCCGGGGGCGTCGGGTGACCAGCGGATGCCCCCGGCCCGGGCGCCGGCGTCGGGGACCGCCCCGCCGCGCGGCCACGCGTACACGGCCTCAGGGGTCAGCAGGACACAGAGCGGTGCGCTCACCGGTCCTGCTCCCGCCACCGCACCAGCCGGAGCTCCGTCCCGTTCACGTCGTAGACCGCCTGGATTTCCCGGGTGAGTGCATGGCCCCGTCGCCAACCACGGGCAACGAGCAGGAGCCGTGAAGGACGATCCACCAGCGTTCCCGTTGCGGCAGCGAGGACGCGCACCGAGGCGTGGCGACGGTTGATGCGCCCGTCGCCGTCCACGGTCAGGTCGGCCGCGACCGCCTCCAGCCACTCGGCGCGCATCCCCGGCACGGTGAGCAACTCGTCGAGGGTGGCGAACGGCCGCATCGCACGCTCGGCGGGCTCGCGCCCGAGCAGGAGCGCCGCCACCGAGTCACGGGTGCGCCGGGCGTCCATCGCCGGAGTGGTGCTGTCGGTGCGAGCGTCAGGCCCCAGACCGCGCACACGGGCCTCGATGGCGGCCGCCACCTGTGCCGCTTCGCCCGCCGGCGCCACCGTGGCCAGCAGCCGTTGTAGCCCCTCGGCGCCCGCCCGGTTCACATCCAGCCGAGCGCTCACATCCACCACGGTCACGGCAAAGTCGCCGTCGCCAACGGAGTCCTGCAGCAGCAGGCCGGGGCCCTCCGTGAGTGCGTCGAAGACGCCCTCGAGGCGCACCGAATCGGGCTCCGCGTCGCGCAATCGCGCTTCGATGGCCGTACGTCCCGCCAGGATGCCGCTCTCCGCCATCGCGCGGGCCGTGGCCTGCGACCGCCGGTTGTCCACCACCACCGCGCCGCGCCGCGCCTGACTGCTGGCCACCGCGGTGAGGCTCGCCAGCACGGCAATCGTGAACAGTGCCGCCACCAGCGCCGCGCCGCGTCGCGGTGCGCGTTGCGGTGCGCGTTGCGGTGCGCGTTGCGGTGCGCGTCGCGGCCTCGTGGCCACGGGGCGGGGGCTCATCGCCCCCCCTCGAGCGGCGCCAACAGCACCCGCAGCGGGGTTACGGCGGCGCCGCCCAACCGCCACGTCACTTCCACGGCGCGGGGCCGGTCCTGCGCGAGTGGCCAATCGGCGCGCCACGCGACCGCCTCCTCACTCGTGGCATGTTCCAGCACGCGTACGTCGAACGCCTCCACCGGCGACAAGGTCGCCACGAGCGGGGCGACGCGACCCGCCGCGCCGTCGCCGTCGCCGTCGCGCAGCGGGATGGCGCGGGCCGACAGCACGGTGTCGCGCAGCGACAGTTCGACGCGCCAGAGCGCACCGGTGCCCAGCGGCTGATCGAGCCCCACGGTCACGAATTGCAGCACCGGGGTAGCGCCCGCGCGGTCGATCGTGAGCAGGGCGCCGTCCACCAGTTCGGGAGGCGGCGCATGGCGCAGCCAATCGGTGAGCAGCGCGCGGAAGCGGCTATCGGCCTCCACCCGCTGTTCGTGCCGTGTCACCCGCGCGGCCGTGCTGCGGGCCGCGCTGATCGCGAAGCCGGCGACGCTGAATGCCATTCCCGCCACGGTGAGGGCAACCATCACCTCCACGAGCGTAAAGCCACGGCGCCCGACGGTCGTGCTCATCGCGCCCGCTCCACCAGTCGCGCCATGCGGTACGAACCGCCGCCGGCCACCGGCACCTCCACCTCGATCAGATCGAGCCGTGTCGCCCCGTCGCCCCACGGACGGCGCGTCACCCGCGCGGCCGTACGGTCGTCGGCGGGGGCGTCAGCGCTGGCCAGCGCGAGTGCCGACTCCGCCTGCGAAACCGCGTTCGTCCAGGCACCGGTGCGCTGTTGCAGCCGAGCGGCGCCGCGCGTGGCATCGAGGCACACGACCGCGGTGACGGCCAGCAGGACGCTGGCGATGATCGACTCCAGCAGCGTCACGGCGCGGCTCCGTCAGGCATCGCTCGGCACGACAGCACGTCGAACGCCGATGCGTCGGCCTCCTCGTCCGCGCGGTCACCCACCGGGCGGCAACTGCCCAGCGGGTCGATGCGCAGCGACATGGGCGCCGGACCGGGGGCGGTGCGCCCGGTGGTCAGCACCGCCGCCCCGTCGCGGGCCGCCAGCACCCACGCCCCGTCCGTGTCGATCCGCAGACGCAGCGTTTCCCCCCGGCGGATCGCATCACGTCGCGCGTCCTGCACCACCGCCTGCCGGGCATCGCCCGGGGTGGCGCGGGTCCCCCGCCGGGCCATGGGAACGACCGTGGCGGTGATCGCGAGCAGCGCGAGCACCACCAGCAACTCGATCAGGGTCAGTCCCGCGCGGGGACGGGGCAGGGGGGTGCGCACAGTCTCACAATCTCGGGAGCGCGCGGGGGAAGTCAACAAAACGCCCGCGCGCCGCCGGCAGGCGCCGTGAGCGGCCGCCGTCAGGCGCCGATCACTTCTTGATCAGCGCCTGAACGGCAGCGGGGACGTCGAACGCGGTGGCCGGCGCCCCGTTGATCACGATCTCGCTGATCGTCATCGTCAGCTTGTTGGCCCCCATCGTCACCTCGGTCTTCGTGGGGAACTTGATGCCACCGAACGCCTTGTACTCCGACAGGGTCGACGAAATCTGCATCGTCCCCATCTGCGACTCCTGCACCGATTCCGTGCCGATGATCAGCGCGGTGGCCACGGAGAAGTACTGGGTGGTTTCACGCCCCGAGTCCTTGCGCACCAGCTTCACCTTGTACGCCGGCTCTCCGGCGAAGGGCACGACACCCAGATTCTCCATCCGCGCGTAGCGGTCGGCCGGGTACAGCAGGTTGCCGTAGAAGTCGGCGCCTTCGAGCGTCTGCGCCAGCTCCTTGTCGCTCAGCAAACGGGGCCCCTGCATCGGGTTGGCGTCCCACGCGATGGACCCGTTCGTGCCCTGCAGCATCTCGCCCACGCCGGGCATCGTGCTCCGGGTGGCCATCTTGTTCGGCGCCGCCTGAAACGACTCCACCTCGGCCGTCAGCCCGATCGCCGGCACCTGCATGGTGGAGGCCTGCTTGAGCGACGTGATCTGCAGGATGGCTTCCTTCCCGCCGATCGCCGCCACGTACTTCTGCAACACCTCGGCCGCCGACGGGAGCGTCTGTGCCGCCGCCGGTGCCGCGATCAGAACCATCGCGGCCACCGCCGCCACCCACGTGTGTCGTGCCTTCATGTGTCGTCGCTCCGGATCCGAGGAGATGATTGTCGATCGCTGCCTTTTACCGCCCAAAGCCCACCGCCCTTACCGCTTCGCCGCCCACGCGATCGCCGCGTCCAGCGCCGGGTCTCGTCCCGCCAGCAGCGCGGCCCGCGTCAACGGTACCACGTGATCCGGCCGCACACCGTCCCCCTCGAGCGGCTTGCCCGTGGGCGAGAGAAAGTCGGCGATCGCGTGGTACAGAATGTCGCCATTGGGCAGGCGCTCGGGGACCGACGGCAGCGCCTGTCCCGCGGTTTGTACCCCGAACAGCTGCGCCCGGCCCATCGCCTGCAGCCCGCCGGCAAAAATCTCGGTCGTGCTGATGGACAACTCGTCCACGACCAGCGCCAGCCGCCCGGCAAACGGGGTCGTGGGTTGCGCCCGGGTGTCCACGCGGCGCGGGTTGGCGACGAACTTCAGCGTGGCGCCCCGCTGCACCATAGAGCCGATCGTGCGCGTGCTGTCCAGAAAGTGCCCCGCGATCCCCATCGACATCCCGCCCACGCCGCCGAAGTTGCCACGGATGTCGAGCACGATGGCGTCCGTGTCCCGGAGCGCGTCGATGGCTGCGTCGAACTGCGGTGACAACACGGGCATCCAGATGTTGAAGCGGATGACGCCCACCGTCTTGTCCGCCGCGCGCACCCGGTCGTACGACAGCTGCGCCGTCATCGCCGGCAAATTGCCGAACTTGGCCACCGTGCCCGGGGCCGGCGCCCGCACCAGCGTGACGGTCCGGTCGCTGCCTTGCCCATCGCGAAACACCACGGTGGCCGAGTCGCCCACCGCGCCGGCCAGCGCCTGCGTGGCGAGGGCATAGGCGTTGAGCGCGACGCGCCGGGGATCGGGGTCAGCCGGCATCCGCGCCAGACGGGCCGACAACGGACAGCCGTTCACCGCCTCCACAAGCCAGCCGGCGTGTACACCCGCCCGTTCGGCGGGACCGCCGCGATCGAGCTGCGACACCACGATCGCACCGTCGAGGTATCGGACCTCCGCCCCGATGGTGCCGCTGCGATCCGGCGCCGCGCCGCCCGCTCCGGTCCGGGCGCCGCTCGCGTCGGCCACTTCGCGCGGAATGATCGCGAAGTGCGACTGCCGCAGGCGCGAGACCATGTCGCTGAGCACCGCCCGCAGCGCTCCCGTGGTCGTGGCCGCCGCCGCCCGCGGGCGCAGCTCGTCGCGGACCGCCGACCAGTTCACCCCGTTGTACGTCGTATCCCAGTGCGTGCGCGCAATGATCCCCCACGCGCTGTCGAACGTCACGAGGGGCTGTTCCACCGGCAGCGTGGCCAGCGACGAGGTCCCGGCGTCCGCACCCGCCACGGGGCCGCAGGCCGCCGGCAGCGGCGGCAGCGCCACGGCAGGTAGCCCCACGGCAGGCACCGCCGGCGGACGCACCGGACGGCACGCGGTCAGCGACGCGGTCAGGACGACCGCGAGCGCCGCCACCCGTACCGGGAGCCCCGGGACGGGGAACAGGGCGCGCGGGACGCGCCCGACAGGGGAGGCTTTGGAGGCAGGCATCTGACGCAGATACGACCCGACGGGATGGACGTTTCACGACCGAAATGTTCCATTTGTTGGAAAACACGGCGCGTCGTGAAACAAAGACGAGGCAATATCGGCAGGCTACGGCCTCGCCGCTGGACCCCGCAGCACATTACGATACGAGGTTGTGCCGTCCCTGCTTGCTGGCACCTTTTCCAAATCCATGTCTACT